>NZ_JAAQWV010000020.1:0-80074 GCF_012985715.1 Pseudomonas sp. WS 5051 | reverse complement strand
AGATATCTGCAACCAGATCCCAGGCTGCGTCGGGGAGTTCATACCGCTTTGCCATCTTGGCCTCCTGGCTTTAATGGCGGTGTATTTTACAGAAAATCGTATTTCTTGGGTTTACGTACAGAGCCTAATCCAAAAAGCAGTAATTTTCGCTCGGCTCTACGTAATGCGCGCAAGGATGCAGGGCTCACATTGACTGAGTTGGCTGATGCTGCAGGCATATCCAATGTTATGCCTGGACGCTACGAGCGAGGCGAATCTCAGCCTACGATGGGCACTTGGCAAGAGTTGAACAAAGCTCTGTTTGAGGTCGATGACGAGGAAGTTGAGGCAGAAGCGAAAAAGCAGGAAATCGGCGAATCACTTTCCGACTCGTCTATTGAGCAGATACTTGAAGAGCTAAAAAGCCGCGGATTCAGCACGGTTAACCTTTCCTACAGCTGATTCGTTGACCCAGCCCCGCTATCTAGTGGGGTTTTCTATCTCAGGTGCCACCATGACTTTCTATGACGAAATGGCCATGATGGCTCTGGAGATGATCACCGAGTTCGGCCAGTCGATACTTGTCGGTAATGTCCTTCCCGGCGAGTACGATCCCGAAACCGGAACGTCAGATCCTGACATTATCACTGAGCAAACTGCCCAAGGCATCCTGCTCGACTTCACTGGCCAGGAATTCCAGAACAACAGCCTCATCAAGCAAGGCGACAAGAAGCTCAAGATTGCTGCGCAGGGGCTTGAGTGGGTGCCTGACCTGCTGAGCAAGATGTCAATTCAAGGCCGCACCTGGTCAATCGTTCCTCCGCTCAAAGAGATCAACCCTGCCGGGACACCGATCCTCTATGAATTGCAGGTGCGATCATGAGCAATCATTACGCAGGCAAGAGCGGCAGTTTCTCAGCTCAAATCCGGGCCTTCGCGGATCGAGCGAAAGATGCCATTGATATGACGATGCGCGACATCATCATCAACATAGGTAACAGCGTTATCACGATGTCACCTGTGGGCACTCCTGATGTCTGGAAGATTAACAAGATCAGTCGCGAGTACAACCAGGCCGTCGCGGAACACAACGAAAACCTGCGCCAAAATCCGCAAAACTTCGACAAACGTGGCTACCTCAAGCGCGGCTTAAAGCTCAATGACGGCATGGGCATACGTGCGCCGCAGGGCTGTGTGGGCGGGCGCTTTCGCGGCAACTGGATGTTCAGTGTCGGATCACCTGACACCTCCACGGTGGATCAGGTAGACCCCCGGTGGTAGCCGTTCCATGGCACGTATCGTCAATGGTGCCCTGGAGTTCAATGCAGGGGAGACGGCTTACATCACCAACTCACTGCCTTATGCCATCCCCTTGGAGTACGGGCATTCAACCCAGGCACCGAGCGGTATGGTTCGGATCACCCTGGGCAACTTTCAAAAGATTGTTGAAGAGGCCATCAGGAAGAACCAGGTATGAGCCATAAGATTGTTCGCGCACTGTTTGAGGCCCGGCTGGCAGCTTGGGCAAAGCTGCAGAAGCCTGTACTGCGCATTGCCTATCAAAATGTGGTGTTCAAGCCTGCTGACGGCGAAACCTACCTGCGGGCTTTCTTGATACCTGCTCACACGGGGAGCGACGACCTCGCTGGCGAGCATCGGGTTTATACCGGTCTGTTTCAAATCACCATCGTCACACCTGCCGGAATGGGTTCCGGTGCGGGCGAAGGGTTGGCAGATGACCTGTCTGCTTTGTTTGCCCTCAATGATCGATTAACCCGGGGTGACTTCACGGTACTGGTGATGACCCCGGTCGAGCCTGGTCCCGAGCAACAAGAAGACACCGGCTGTGCGTTGCCTGTGTCGTTTCAGTACCGTGCCGACACGACTTGATCAGTACTTAGGATTTGGCGCGGCGGCTTCTGAACCACTTCACTAAATACCAAGGCGCGGCCAGTATCAGAACAAGAATCGCCGCCAGGGGCAGAGAGTCAACCCAGAGGGACGCTAGAAGCCTGGATTCGATCAACCAACCTTGTGCACTATTCGGATCGGTTTGGGCGTAGGCCGACAGCAGTGCAATCACTGAGGTGATTATCGCGAACCAAATGGCGCTACGAACTTGCTCTCGATTCATATGTGTTTGATTCCCGGAGTGGCATTAAGTAAGGCGCGCGATCCTATCAACCAGCCGTCATCCGGTCGATGGCTCTATTTGCCAATCCACTGACTTCATCCTAATACGCCCATACCCGAAAGAGTGCTGCGGGCTGCTGCTGGCCATCGGGCGCAAGCAGCAGTACTTCCCGTGCCGGAACATTGCCAGCGAGCCGAATGAAGAGTTTCGTCTCGATCCAGAAGACTACGCAGCAGCGGAAGACCTGGGCGAGGTGATCGGCATTGTTCACTCACACCCGGATGCCACCAGCCGGCCGTCTCCGCATGATCTGGCGATGTGCGAGGCTACGGCGTTGCCATGGCACATCCTGAGTTGGCCTGAAGGCGACTTGCGCACTATTACACCGACCGGAAACACGCCGCTGCTTAAGCGTCCGTTTGTTCACGGCGCGTGGGATTGCTGGCAGGTCTGTGCGGATTGGTACAAGCGCGAGTGGGGGCTGGAGTTTGAAGCTTTTAGACGGGAGGACGGCTGGTGGGAGAGTGCTGGCAACACCAGTTTGTACGAAGCCAATTACGAGGAGGCAGGTTTTGTGCGGGGCGACCAGCCACGGCGTGGTGACCTGATCGTTATGGCGATTGGGCGAACGGTTCACCCGAATCATGCTGGGATTTATCTCGGTGATGATCCGGAGCTGCCTGGAGAAGAATCAGGGGTGTTCGGGCCGGGGCCGTTTTTGTTGCATCACCTGTACGGCAGGCCGTCAGAGGTGATCGTTTATGGCGGCCCTTGGCTGGATCGGACGCAGCTGATCCTCAGGCACACAGATGCAAAATAACTAAAATGACGAGGCTTACCCGCAGGAGATCAACATGCACCAACTTAAAACTCAAATGACGAGTACTGGAGCGCTTGTGGTTACCGGTATTGGTACTGGAATTGAAACCAGTCAGCTTTTGATTTCAGCTGATAGATTTTCGATCAAGAGTGTTGAGCAATTTCTGGCAACAGAGAAAGCCGACCTGTTGGAGCGTCGACTTGCACGGATTGAGAGCAAATTAGGGTTTAGTCCTTTGGGTGATCGCTGAAAAATTCCGAGATCCTCTTGGGGTTCGGACGAACAGGACTGTTCTTGGGCATCGCCTCCGCCACGCGCAATGCAAAGACTCTTGCAGTCTCGAGGCCTTCTTTTCCTTGAGAAGCGGACAATTGATGAACAAGTCCGGAAATTACGCAATTGAGATTTTGTAGGTCTGAGCCATGCGCGTTGACGGCGTCGATCAGTTTCTGACTCAGTTCGCTTTGTTCCATTTTGCCTCCTTGGTAATCCGCGCCGAAATTAGCGCAACCCCAGTCCGTGGGCTTGCAGGCAAAAGACTGGGGAATTCTGTTGCGTAAGTGCTGGAGGCTACTACTACAGGCAACGGGGTGTTACTGAGGATTCGTACATGCTGCAACCATTTGCTAATCTATAGGCAATCTGCGTACACTTTACGCCAATGAAAACAGTCTTCTTTGAAACCACAAGCTTCACCGCCACGGTAGGTGATTACCTGACTGACGATGAATACCGGCAGCTTCAGGTAGAGATGCAGGCGAACCCGGCCGCAGGCGATGTAATGCCGCGCACGGGTGGATTCCGAAAGCTACGCTGGCAAGACGCCCGCAGAGGAAAGGGCAAGCGTGGCGGGTTGCGGGTCATCTATTACTGGCTGCTGGATGATGGTCAGTTCTGGATGTTCGCAATTTACGACAAGGATGAGCTTGAAAACCTGACCGCTGATCAGGAGAAAGCGCTGAAGGCGGCCATTGGTGCAGAATTGAAACAACGAGGTGGGAAATGAAAAAGCGCGATCTGTTTGCCGAGCTGATGCAAGGCGTGAACGAGATGGGCGAACATCGCGAAGGGAAGATCACCCTTCGCCAGTACGAAGTGGAGGCGATGCCGGCCCCCGAGGTGACTGCTGCCGAGATCGTTTCTCTGCGTGAAAAATTGCACATGTCCCAGCCAGTGTTTGCCCGGCAGATCAGAACCAGCCCGGACACACTGAAAAATTGGGAGCAGTCGAAGTCAAAGCCGAATGCCCAGGCAGCACTACTGATCAAGTTGGTCCAGCGCTTCCCTGATATGGTTGATCGCCTCAACGCTGTTTAAGCTGACCTGTATATGAAAGCCCGGCCCTCGCGCTGGGCTTGTTGCATCTGGTGCCTTACCAGCAAACGAGCCGCAAGCCGCCTACTAGATCTAATATTTCATCGGGGCGAATTGGCTGGATCTCCAATATGGAGATCAGACCATCAATCACCCTGCGCGATTCTTGACTGACCGGTTTTCCATGAGGCAGCAGCAAGTCTGCAATCGGATAGCACTCATTCGGCCAGTTTTTAAGCGCATTGATTAGTAGGTTACGTTTTTCTACCAGTGCGTAAGGACCATCGGCTGGATCTGCAAGCGCTAGCCTCAGTTTCGTGAATTCAAGTTGCATTATCTGCATCCTAGCCAGTAAAAAAACGCCCGGCAGCCCAGGCTTGGGCTACCTGTAATGGCGCTGGCGAAGCACTTCGGAGCAGCGCTTGGCGATTGTCAAAAAGTGCCAGCCAGTAAAAAGCATCAGCCCAACGGCACTGTACGCAGCGACTCCCAATGCTGTTATACCTACTTGGTTTGTAGCGTGTATGAGTTCTGGAGCAACGTCTTTGGCTACCCATAAGTAGTAACTGCCGGCCAGAAAACTTGGTCCACCAATTAGGGCAAGCGCCCAACTATTGAGCTCCGACCAGGGCCGCTTACGTTCGTTTCGAAATAACTGTAGAGCTTTATTAAGCGCCTTCAATTGGACTTCCTCAGACTTGGTTATAGGGCACAACGCTACTACTGTGGCGAGTATTTAGGTATTGGCATTTCATCCATGCTGGATGCCCATTCAGGTTCCGACAGAGCGTTATTCTTGGTGGTGGCATTTTGATGCTAAAGTTGCTTTTTTTCAAAGGAACTGAGTCATGGCCCTCGGAATCAGGAAGAGCATCAAAATTGCTCCTGGTGTTCGGATCAACATCAGCAAAAGTGGTGTGAGTACGTCACTAGGCGTGAAAGGTGCCACAGTAAACCTAAGTAAACGCGGTACGCGGGTCACGACCGGAATTCCTGGCACTGGAATATCTTCGTCGAAGTTCTACGGGGTCGGAAAGAGAGAGGCTACCCCTACGCCACCTACACCGGCGTGGGCGCATGTGGCCACCTTGCTAATTATCGCAGCAGTTCTTTGGTGGATATTCAGCTGAGGTCCACGCGCAGCCCTAATGTTTTCGGTGCCCTGAAATGAGAAAGCCCAGCTAAATGCTGGGCTTATTGTGTTTGATTGTTATTACCCGCGTTTGAGAGACACCATTGCATCCACAAACCGTTCAGCTTTCTTCTGCGTATCTACAAGAGAGCTGTTCATGATGTTCCCGCCAGTGCTCCGGGTCTGCACAACCCATCGGCCGCGTTTCGAGTAGAGGGCCACACTACCGATGGAGTTGTAGTAAATACGAGTCTGAACGGCTTTTGAGGATGTTCGTGAGCTGCCTGCTGCTATCGCTCCGCCACCGAGAGGGACTGCACTGGCAAAGCCGCTGGTGGTCGAAAGTATGCCGCTGCCATAGCCAATGTACTCATCAGTAAACACGACCTGCTCCGGCCTGGTCTTGAGAGGTTGTTCCATAAGCACCTGCTCGATTACCGAACGTGCCTGTTCTGGGCTGATCTTGGCCGGAGTGTACTCAACGACCTTTGATACGCATCCTGTGAGCAGAAGCATTAGTGCAGCTATGGCGAAGGGTCTCATCACAGGCTCCGTTATTGTTGGCGGGGCATTCTGCCATGACCGCGTTGCTGATGCTAAAGTCCCGCCAAATCAATAGAGGGAACGACATGCGAATTTTGATAGGTGCGTTGGCAGTAGCGTTGCTGGCGGGGTGTGCGTCTTCACCCATTCCGGTCAGCCAGGCAAAGCCGGTTCCATCGGATGAGCTTTATGCTTTCCAGTCAAAGCCCGCGGGTGAGAGTGGCGTGATTACAATCGTCCGGGATTCTGGAATGGTTGGGTCGGAGTTCAAAACTGTGCGGCTAATCACGCGTAACCTTCCTAGCATTCACGTCGACTGCCAGCATCCTGTGTCGATCCACATGACATCGCACAAATCGACCACCTGAAAGCTGCAACAAAAATTTTATTTATCAGGGCATAATGGCGTTTTGATATTGCCTACTGATTCGAAACTCAAGGACCCAGCATGCCGAAACTGAGCAAATACGAGCAACACGCTCTTAAAGAGATTCACAGCTGGAAGGCGCCGGACATCGGCTGGTTCGGCCAAGCATTAAAGGTGATAAACCAACCGCTTGACAAAGCGGGTGACCTTCTGTTCAAGACGCCTGTAGTTGGTTCCACTATTCAAAGCGCAATCGAGGGCCTAACGAGTGTATGCCACGACGCGGCTCAATGGAGTGTAAGGCCAGAAGCTATTTTTGAAGAGTTTCGCGGCGACGGGCACAGTACAATCAAAACTCATATGGATATTCACGACTTGGATCTGGCGCAAATCGATAAAGTCGTTGGCTTCTTGGGTGCTAAATATAAAGGTATTGCTTTAGTCGAGGGGGCCGGGGCAGGAGCTGTTGGCATAGCTGGCTTGGCGGTCGATATCCCTACGCTAATAACACTCAATCTTCGTGCTATAGGCGAGTATGCTGCGTATTACGGTTTTGATACCTCGCGTCAGGAGGAGCGGCTGTTCGCTTTCAACGTATTAGGCCTCGCATCCTCCCCAAGCGATAGCTCCAAAGCCCTCGCAATGGCTCAACTGATCAAAATTTCTCAAGATGTTGCAAAGAAGGCAACTTGGCAGGAGCTGGAAAAAAGTGTTTTCGTAAAGATTATCCAAGAAATTGCTAAATCTTTAGGCATACGCCTTACTAAAGCAAAGCTCGCACAAACCATTCCTGCGGTGGGTGCGATTGTGGGGGGAGGCTTCAACGCTTACTTCACCATGAAAGTCTGCGACGCAGCCTTCTACCTTTATCGGGAGCGCTTCTTAGCCCATAAGTATGGTCCTGAAGTAATTGAGGTTACCGTAAAACCTGCGGCCGACTATGATCCGCATTACGAAGAAGCTTCGCAAACGGTGTGAAAGCTCAAATTTTCGTCGATCGCCGGGTGTGCAATCAGCAAATTATGGGTTTGAGCCCATCCCCGGCATGGTATGCGATGCGCTTAGATAGGCGTAATGCTATGCAGTTTTACTGTCAATAGAGAGCTGCAGGGAGGGTGGGTTTATGGCCAGAGCCCAAGATAAAACACAGATAGAAAGCGGGCAGTAGGCTGTTGAAAATCACTGATTATTTCAGCGCCAAGGAGGCTCCAAACCACGGTTTTAAAGGACTTTTCACTTGTTTGCAGATCCGTTGTAATAAATATGAACGTTCGTTCGGCAGAACACTGCAGAAGTTTCGTACTTACTGGATCTTAGTCGCTGAAAAGCAATGCCGAGACTGCTCGCACTAAAGACAGAGTGAGATCACAAGGACGCGTCTCAACATAGACTACATGTCATCATAGGGAATGCACTAAACCTGTAGCAAAATACAGTGCTAAGTTATTGATTCTTATAGGGTAGTTGTCTCGGTTTTACGCAATCTGAATCACATGTAAACCCTATACATTTCAATAGCTTACGAAAGGTCATCAGTCAACCTTGACATGGTGGGGGTCGTTGGTTCGAGTCCAATCGCGCCTACCAAACAAAATCCGCTCTGCTGGGCGGTCTAGAAGGGCTCACCGAAAGGTGGGCCCTTTTTTGTTGTTCTCGTTTGGCCAATCATTGGGCAAACCACCAACGCGCAGCAGCTTCACATCCGCATGCCCCATCAAACCCTGAATGTCATCCTGAGCAAATCCCTGTTACTCATATAGCCAGGCACCCAACGCTCGAGTCTCATGAAAGGTTGACCGCTCATTCGCCGGGATGTGGTCATAGGCCTTTGCTTGCCCAAAGCGAGCGAGTCGCTACTTGATTTGTTATTCAGCAGTTGAATACCGGTGCGTAGCGTTCTTCGCGCTTCTTGAAGTGGACAGGTGCCATCGGGACTTTCTCACCGTTCACGAAAATATCCGGAAAGGTTACGGTGAAGTCATCCATATCCCCTTTGCCCAAGGGTGTTCCCTTGAAGCCCGCGTGGAAGATTTTCCTCGGATCAAAACCGGTTTCCAGCTGTTCAACGCTGACCTGATAAGACTGCCCTGTAGCCAGTTGCACGGTGACCATGGGCGATGCGGCACTCACCCAAAGGTCGGGCGGGGTCTGTTTGAGCGCCGCGCTGCGTTGTTCCGGGGTGTTCAGGTTGAGCAGGTAAGGCGGTTTGTACAGGCGACCGAAGAGGCGCAGTTCCGTGTCAGTTGAGCGCTTGTTGCTTGGCCAGCTGGATGTACCCGGCGGTGCTGCATAAACCAGCACATGAACCCAGTCGAGTTCTTCAGAAAGAGGCGTATAGCTCATCGCCGCCTTTGGCCCGGGGCAGGTACGCTCGAGAAGGGCGTTTTGGCCCACGGCTGATTCTGGATGCAGATAGGGCCCTGTACTGCATCCCGCGAGCAGTACCAACAGCGCATACAAGGTGTGTTTTTTCATAGGGGCAACTCCATTTGCTGCGCGATAAGCCGCTAGTTCGACGTCTGGGCTGCTTGATTCAAGCTAAGAATTTATTTCGAAATTGCAAAATTGAATGCCGGCTCTTGTAGGCTCGCTTTGATCAATGCTGCGAGTTCACGCGTGGCGGGTGTGGGAGCCTCAGTACAGCTATGAATCATGTAACCAAGGTGTGGTACAGGGGGCAAGCCTGAAACGATGTCGAGATGGCCCGGTAGCCCGATGCGGGTTCTAAGCGTCAAGCCTAACCCAGCAGCAACGGCGGCCCATATACCGGCAACGCTGGGGCTGGTCAGGGCGATTCGCCAGGGGATATTCGCCGCATCCAGTGCCTGGGTGGCGGCACTGCGCAACACGCACGGCGCATCAAACAGGATCAATGGCAGCGGTGAGTCATCCATCATGGTTGGCAGTCGTGTGTTACGAGCCCCGATCCAGTGCATCGGCGTTTCACCCAGTCTCGTCGCAAGCGGCGAATTGCGCTCCGTGTCCCATGTTAGGGCCAAGTCCAGGCCGGCGCTTTCTACCATTGAAAGTAATTCAGCGTTTCGCGCAATCCTGACTTCAAGATTCACCATTGGGTAGGCTTGAACGAAGCGTTGCAGGATGTCGCTGAGGAAATGCTCCCCAAAATCTTCTTGAACTCCGAAGCGAACGGTTCCGGTCGTCTGGCTTTCATGCAGGCTCAAGAAGATCCCGTCGTTGAGCTCCAGTAGCCGGCGGGCGTGGCTGAGCAGGATTTCTCCCGCAGGTGTCAAGACCAGGCCACGTCCTGATCTGGCCAACACCGGGGTGCCCATCTGCTCTTCAAGTTTCTTCAATTGAGCGCTCACTGCGGACGTAGATCGACCGAGGCAATCCGCAGCCTTGGCAAAGCTGTTGAACTCAACGCCGGTAACGAAGGTGCGCAATACATCGAGATCGAAAGTTGGACGGCGCATCGGATAATCCACAAATTTGGAACAGTTGATCCTATTAAATCTGATATTCGCAATTACCGCGACTTGATAGTTTTGTCCGATTGACAAGGTAATTCGGGGATTAAGGTCGTGAATACATTAAAGGATAGCGGGCGAGAGCACGTGGGCAGATTCCCGCATAAGTTTGCCGATTTAACTGACCAAACCCTGTTTGGTGATATGTGGAAGCGAACGCAATTGACACCTCGCGAGCGCAGCCTGGTGACGGTGGCTGCCCTGGTGGCGCTGTACCGGCTGGAGCAACTGCCATTCCATTTGAGTCGAGCGCTGGACAACGGTTTGAGTGATGATGAATTGGAGGAAGTCATGACCCATCTGGCGTTCTATTCAGGCTGGCCGACGGCTGCTTCTGGCCTGAAGCAGCTCAGCGATGTGCAAGCCAGTCGTGCTCCCAGCCAAGGGTAACTATTTATGCCATTTGCACGTATTTCACTGCATCGCGGAAAGTCCGCTGCGTATCTGCAGGCGCTATCCCAAGGGGTGCATGACGCTCTGGTCGAGAGTTTTGAGGTGCCTGGCGCAGATCGCTTCCAGGTCATCCATCAGCATGATGTCGGTGAGCTGATTTTCAATCCCGAGTACCTGGGCGGGCCGCGCAGTCATGATTTTGTGTTGATTGCTATCACCGCTGGCCGTTCACGAAGCGTCGAAACGAAACAGCATTTCTACCGCACTCTGGTCGAGAAACTTAACGAGGCTACTGGGCTTAGCGAGGAAGATGTCATGGTGGTAATTACCACCACAGACAGTGAGGATTGGTCGTTTGCTGGCGGTCGGGGTAACTAGCTCCCGGACTTTGCGGGGATTTGCAACACCATGCTGTGCATCGTTTAATTCTGAGATAATGGCGAAACGCCACGCAGCCCTTGATCACGCGGGGCATGGTTTATCATGACTTGACCCAAGCATTAGGTGGTAGAGTCTTGGTTCTCGTTAAGGATGAGACCATGCCCGGGGAAGAGCAGGCCGTTTCTGAGCGCGCCGTAGCGTTTGCAAAGCTAAATCGAACTAGCGTTGCCCGGGAATTGGCATCCTTGGATCGATATCCGTGCGATGAGTACCCCGTCTCGGTGTTTATGGCGGGGTCGCCAGGAGCAGGGAAAACTGAAGTGTCCAGGGCGTTTATTCAAATGATGCAGGCCGGAGGATCGTGTGCGTTACGAATCGATCCGGATGATTTCCGGTGCTACTTCCCTGAATACACGGGGCTTAACTCCAGTCTTTTCCAGCGAGGGGTGACCACTTTTGTTGAGCGCACTTTGGACTTGGTTTACCAGCAGCGTCAGTCTTTTTTGCTGGATGGGACACTTGCGAATCTCGATGTAGCAAGGCGGAATATCTCCCGCACTCTTGATAAAGAAAACAGGTCGGCCCAAATTATCTACGTGTACCAGAGGCCAGAACTTGCATGGGAGTTTGTGCTTGCAAGGGAGAAAAAAGATGGAAGGAACATTCCCTGTTTAGAGTTTGTCAGGCAGTTCTATGCTGCAAAGGCATCTGTTTGCGCGCTTAAGCGTGAATTTGACGCTGCTTTGCAGGTAGATGTAATCATCAAGGATATCGATGGTGGAAATGAAGACATTGGGATCGACCTTTCAGCTGGTGAAATTGACGGGTTCGTCAACCAGCCCTATGATCACCTCGAGCTTGAAAGAATTTTGAACGGAGTACCCCAATGAAAGGCGAAAATGCAGCAGTCGCTTCGACGAAGGTGAATGCCTCTTCGAAGATGTCTGAGTTTTTCCGCCACGGCTCCATGGAGGAAAGGCGAGCGGTTTATCTCATGGCAGCCAATGTCGCCATCAACGAGCAGAAGGATGTTATTCGCTCAGTTAAGTCTGGCGAATTTCTGATCACGAAACGCAAATAGCCTTCTCCGGACGTCCTAAACCCAGCCCTCGTGCTGGGTTTTTTCATTTGGCAGTCTGCCAGTTGCTTCCGAGAGAAACCATCGCACCCACAAAGCGCTCAGCTTTCTTCTGTGTGTCTACGAGTCAGCTATTTATGACGCTCCCACCAGTACTCCGGATCTGCACCACCCAGAGGCCACGCTTCGGGTAGAGGCCACGCTATCGATTGAGTGGTAGTAGATGCTGAAGTGGCCCGGTTTCTGCGTATAACGGGCAGTCACCAGACCCATTCAAGGACATAAAATGCTTATTGTCTTCAGCGGCCTTCCAGGCACCGGAAAAACGACTATCTCAAGCGAGCTTGCCGGCAGAGCGGGTGCCGTCTACCTAAGGGTCGATACCATCGAACAGGCGATTCGAAACGCCGGCGTTCTTGCAAAAGAGGTGGGCAAGAGCGGTTACATGGTCGCCAATGAGCTTGCTCTGAGCAATCTTCGTTTTGGCCACACGGTTATAGTCGACTGTGTAAACCCGGTCGTTGAAAGCCGACAGGCATGGAGTGATATTGCTCAGCGTGCTGATGTGCCCTTGGTCAACATTCAGGTGATCTGTTCTGACAGGCGCGAGCACCAGCGTCGGGTGGAAACCAGGGAGGTCGATATTCCCGGGCTGACGCCCCCCAACCTGGCAGTCTGTTCTCGATCATGAATATGAGGCGTGGGGCACTGCTCCATTCAGCATCGACACGGCCTTGACTTCTAAGGCGCAGGCTGTGGCGCTGATCACTGAAACGCTTTTATCCAGGGCGCGTCTGCTCTGAAGGCGTTCAATGCGCCTCCCGGTTCTCCTGGAGCCGGTTATCTGTCCGCATCGGAGTGCGATCTGCCTGATGCTTGTCAGCTGCGCTTGTGCGCTGGCCGGCAGCCCCGGATCACACTCCGATGCGACCTCCCGTGAGGGATCGGGCAGTTAGCGACAGGCTGTCGTTGGCGCTGGTTGTTCGGTGCGGTTCTATACCTGTAATTGAAGCTTGATCAGGTCAACTTGCACTGCTTTTTGCAGATTTATTCACCGTCGGTTGTCATTCTGCTCCCCAATTAACCAACACCAAGCAGGCGTAAGTGGGTGGGTCAGGTAGGGCGTGTGCCCCAGTACGCAGTCTTTGCGAGGGCGGGAGCAGCCGCGGGTGTCGAGGAATCATTGGTCGTTTTTATTGTCATATTTATGACCTTTTCTTTCAGGACGCTCAAATGAAGCGCACAACCCTATTGATCCTGGCCGTCTCAGGCGCTTTTCTGCTGGGCGGCTGCGCGCCTGTCTGGTACGACGGGGGGCGGCATGGTCACGATCGAGGTTACGACTCGGGCCGTGGCTACGATCGCGGGCATGATGATCGGGGTTATGACCGCGACTACGATCGTCGCGACAATGATCGCCGTTATGACCGCAATCGCGATCGTGATGACAGGGACGACTGATCCTCTGGTGCTTTAACTGCGCAGCGTGTCATCCACGCTGCGCTTCAGGTTATTAACTGCTGGCTCAATCAATTCCCGCCATTTGTTTCACCTCTGCAATATCCCTGCTTCGCGGAAACAAACCGGACATCTGCCAGCAATTGCGTTCAGGCAAGCTGTGCGCAATTAGTCCCGCCGCGCTCGTTCTGGCACCCGGGGCTGATGAGAACCCTCCTGTAAAACATCGTCCCGGGAATTCCTGCTCCATGCGAACCAGTCTTTCGCTGCCGCTGCTGGCTGCCTTGTCCATTTTGCTTGCGGCCTGTGCCAGCAAGACCATCCCGCCCGAAGAGTTTTCGGGCTATCTGTCCGATTACAGCCAGTTGGCGCAAAAGCAGTTGCCTTCCGGGCAGGCCGTACTGTCCTGGGTAAGCCCTGATCTGGATATCAGCCATTACACCGGCGTCTATATCGAGCCAAGCCAGTTTTACCCGTGGGTGCTACCGACCGGGCGGGGGCCACAGTCCACGCTGTCGGCCGTAACCGGTTATTACGATGCTGCGCTCAAGCGCGAACTGGGCAAGGTCATGACGGTTGTCGCGGCCCCGGGCCCTGGCACGCTGATTGTCAGGCCGGCCATAGTCTCGCTCTCGGCTAGTACCCAGGGCCTGCGGTTTTATGAGTATTTGCCCGTGACCCTGCTCGCCGCTGGGGTCAGCACGGCGGTCGGGATGCGTGATCAGGACAGTGAAATCAGCACCGAGATCGCCGTGATCGATGCCGCTGACCAGCAGGTGGTCGCGCAAGTGGTGCGCAAGGGGACAGGGTTGGCGCTGGAAAATGATTCTCAGGTCATGACGCTGGATGATTTCAAGCTGGTGCTCGATGGCTGGGCGCTTGATATGCGCCGCGAATACTTGTCCAGCCGCCATTGAGAGCCGGTCAAGGGTTGGTCCGGGGCTCGCCGAAAGGCGGGCTTTTTTTTGTCTGCGATTTGTCTGGCTCCTTCACACGACTTCAAGTGCCGCCTGAATCTGATCGGCGTACTTGCTCAGGTTATTCATCTCTGTCTGTAACTGACCGGAGCTGGCTGAATTCAGCACCTTGGACTGGATCAAGGTCAAAGCAGCCGCGACGGCCAGTTCACGTTTGCCTTCCGGACTGGCAGCACCAAAGGGGGTATCGCCCCGGAGGTTTTTGAAGTGCTCAGACATGATGCTCTCCTTATCATTGCGGGTTTGAAACCTGTTACTACCGGTAACCGGTAATAACTAAAGTTTAGGGTAGGATTGATGGCGCGCATCGAAAAGGGCCTGAAAACAGCCTGGTAGACATGGTTGTGCCCGAAAGTACCGGCATGAATCTGAGGAACCGATCAGGGTGACCAGCGGTGCACCGTTAGTCGCTGCGTAACGTTCAACTTTGTTCATAATGGCGCGCTAATTGCTGTCTGTCGGTCCGTCAATGGATCACTCGTCTAATTGATGTGCATTTCCTGCGCATTTTCCGGTCTTTCCGGCCTTCGCGTATAAGCCTCGTCATTACAAAGGATTGGGTTGATTGGTTGAGAGCGACGCGAGCAGCGCCAAATAAAAATAGTCGTACTCGTCAATAAAATGGCGAATAGCCTGATTATTTGTGCTTGCAATTACGATATTAATCCAAATTTGTTCAATTTATTGACGATATCATTGTGATGGCTTATTTTGACGCCCTGTTGCTGGCCATGCGTCGTGAATACTCAGTCCGGAAGGAACCTACTTATGAGTCGTACAGACGACATATCGAACTTGTTCAGCAGGTTCGGCGCCACTTCGGACAGTTATCACGAGTTCGACAGTCAGTTCGAATACCCCAATACGCCGCCAGCTCAAGTTAAAGCCTCTGAGCCTGAAGAAGTCACGGCCCCGGTACTTGCTGCTCTGCCACCGGTTGCGCCAGTCTGCGTGGCATTGGCGAAAGCCGAAGATCCGGCACCGCTGATGAGCACTGCCGACGTTGCCATCCCGCTGCGTAATTTGCTCGCTGAAGTAGCGCTTGCTCGTCAGGCCGAAACCGAGGCCCTGCAGGCACAATTGCGCACGCCGCAGTGCAAGGCTCGTGTCGTGGTGCTGGTCTCGGCCAAGGGCGGCGTTGGCAAGACCACGCTGGCCGCCAGCCTGGCAAGCAGCCTGCGTCTGGAGGGTGGCAAGACCCTGGCCATCGACCTTGATCCGCAAAATGCCCTGCACCATCACCTCGGCGTTGAATCCGGCGTGACCGGCATCGGCAGCGCCTGCTGGAGCAGCAATCTGCAGCAGGGATTCAACGATGTACAAGTGCTGCCCTACGGCGTGTTGAGCGATGACCAGCGCTGTGCCCTGGAGCGCGAAATAAGCCAGGACCGCCACTGGCTGGCACGGCAACTGGAACGCATGGACCTTGGCACACATGACCTGGTGATTGTCGATACGCCCAGCGGCCGCTCGGCGTACCTGCAGCAGGCGCTGGATGTGGCCGATCAGGTGCTGGTGGTCACTGCTGCCGACGCGGCCAGCTTTATTGCCCTGGAGCATATGGACCGTCTGCTGGGAGCCAACGTTGCGCGCAGCTATGTGGTCAATCAATTTGAGCCCGGGCGCGAGTTTTCCCGCGACATGCTCGAAGTGCTCAAGCGCCGTCTGGGTGCGCAGTTGACGGGGGTAGTAGAGCAGGATCACGGTTTTGGCGAGGCCTTGGCTTACGGCCGCAACCCGTTGACGGTGCCCGTCCGGTCTGTAGGTGGTGAAGGGGTTTTACTGCTTGGCGAACACCTTAAGGCTGCTTTGCAGAACGCCCGTGTAACCGAGAACTCAGCTTCATGAGTCAGTCAAACAGCCCCCCCCAGGTTGCGCAAAGCCGGTTTCAGCGTTGGGCCCAGTCGCTGTCAGATCATCTTGATCAGTGGCCGGCTGCGGCACGCCGTGCGCTGCTTGCCGGTACCGCAGTGTTTTGCGGGCTTTTGGGCCTGCTGATCATTACCGTACCGTTCGAATTCTATGCGCAGTGCATCTTTGGCATCGGCTGCTTTGTTGCAGCATTGGTGCTGCGCAGGATACCCGGGCGCCTGACCATCCTGATCATGATCGGCCTGTCACTCACGGCCTCGTTGCGCTATATATACTGGCGCTTGACCGAAACCCTGGGGTTCGACGACTGGGTCGACATGGCGTTCGGTTATGGCCTGGTGCTGGCCGAAATCTATGCCCTGGTGGTGCTGGTGTTCGGCTACCTGCAAACGGCCTGGCCGCTGCGGCGCCAGCCGGTATTGCTCAAGGGCCCGCCAAGCGAATGGCCAGTGGTTGACGTGTTTATCCCGTCATACAACGAGACGCTCGATATCGTGAAGCTGACCATCTTTGCCGCTCAGGCAATTGACTGGCCACAGGACAAGCTGCGCGTGCATGTGCTCGATGACGGTCGCCGCGAAGACTTTCGCGAGTTCTGCGAGCAGATCAACGTCAACTACATCACCCGTGACAACAACCGTCATGCCAAGGCCGGTAACCTCAACGAAGCATTGCAGGTCACCAGTGGCGAGTTCGTAGCATTTTTCGATGCCGACCACGTGCCGACCCGCTCTTTCTTGCAAGTGAGCATTGGCTGGTTCCTCAAAGACCCCAAGCTGGCGATGTTGCAAACGCCGCACTTTTTCTTTTCGCCCGACCCATTCGAAAAAAATCTCGACACCTTCCGTTCGGTGCCCAACGAAGGCGAGTTGTTTTATGGTCTGGTGCAAGACGGCAACGACCTGTGGAACGCCACGTTTTTCTGTGGCTCTTGCGCAGTGATCCGTCGCAAGCCGCTGATGGAAGTCGGCGGGGTGGCGGTCGAAACTGTGACCGAAGATGCCCATACCGCGCTCAAGCTCAACCGCGCCGGCTACAACACTGCTTATCTGGCGATACCGCAGGCAGCGGGTCTGGCCACGGAAAGCCTTTCACGCCACATTAGCCAGCGTATTCGCTGGGCGCGGGGTATGGCGCAGATTTTTCGCACCGACAATCCGCTGTTCGGCAAGGGCCTGAACCTGGGCCAGCGCCTGTGCTACCTCAACGCAATGCTGCATTTCTTCTATGGTTTGCCGCGCTTGGTGTTTTTGACGGCGCCGCTGGCTTTTCTGTTTTTTGATGCGCAAATCTTTCATGCCTCGGGCTTGATGATTGCCGCCTATGCATTGCCGCATATTTTTCATGCCAGCCTCACCAACTCCAGCATTCAGGGGCAATACCGGCATTCGTTCTGGAACGAGGTCTACGAGACAGTACTGGCCTGGTACATCATGGCCCCGGTGCTGGTGGCGCTGGTCAACCCCAAGTTCGGTGGTTTCAACGTGACCGACAAGGGCGGGATCATTGACGAGAAGTACTTCGACTGGAAGCTCGCCCGTCCATATATCGTGCTGCTGACCCTTAACATGGCAGGGATGGCGTACGGGATCGCGCGGCTGGCAATGGGTGAGGAGGGCGCCACGACCACGCTGTTGATCAACCTGTTGTGGACGCTCTACAACGTGATCATCACCAGTGCCGCCGTGGCAGTGGCCAGTGAAACCCGGCAGGTTCGTGCCGAGCCGCGGGTTGCTGCCACATTACCGGTGCGCCTGGTCCGTGCCGATGGCAGTGTGATAGACGGCGTTACCCAGGACTTTTCGCAAAAAGGCATGGGCTTGCGTTTGCCACAGGGCGTCAGCGTACCTCAAGGCGAGCAGGTGCAGATTTCGCTATTGCGCAGCCAGCACTTGAGCCTGTTCCCGGCTGTGATTGTATTCAGTCGCGGTGAATTGCTCGGCGTTCAATTTGAAGCTCTGACTCTGCGCCAGCAAAGTGATCTGGTACGTCTCACCTTTTCCCGTGCCGACACTTGGGCATCGACCTGGGGTAGCGGGCAGGTTGATACCCCGCTGGTGGCCCTGCGCGGAGTCAGCCGAATTGGTTTTCGCGGTATCCAAGAACTCTTCAAAGCCTCGCTCATGGAAGTGCGCAGCTTGCTGCGCCGTCGCCGCGTCGCCCCATCAAAGCTAGAAAACATCCAGGATAAGTGATGAATTCAACGTCTTCAGTCTTCGCCAATTTGCGCGATCCGCGTCGTGCCCTGGCACGCATTGCGTGTGCCTTGCTGGCTTTGAACAGCGGCGCTGCCTGCGCCGAGAGCGCTCCAGCCGTTGCTGCAACCGGTAGCAATAATTACACCGTGACCCTCAAACAGTTGGGCCGCAATTATCCGATGAACCTGCGGGGTGTGGAATCGAGCGACAGTGTCAGTTTCGATGTGCGGGCCGACTCGATTGTGACGGGTGCCAAGTTGAACTTGCAGTACACCTACTCGCCGGCATTGCTGGAAGAGCTGTCGCAAATCAACGTCATCATCAACGATGAAGTGGCGGCAAGCCTGCCGTTGCCCAAGGACAAAGCCGGGCAACTGCAACAGCATGTCGTCGACATACCGGCGCACCTGATTACCGAGTTCAACCGTCTGAGTTTGCAGTTTATCGGGCACTACACCATGAGTTGCGAAGATCCGCAGCACACCAGCCTGTGGGCCAAGATCAGCAACGCCACCAGCTTGAGCATTGATGTATCGCCCTTGGGTTTACCCAATGATCTGTCCATCTTGCCGTTGCCATTTTTCGATCGTCGCGATACCCGGGCCCTGGATTTGCCGTTTGTGTTCGTCTCTGCGCCTGACAACGCCACGCTCGAAGCAGCCGGTGCACTGTCGTCGTGGTTTAGCGCCCAAGCCAGTTTTCGGGGTGCACGGTTTTCCTCGAGTTACAACCAGATTCCCGCCAGCGGCAGTGCGGTGGTTTTGATCAGTGGTCCGGATGCGCTGCAGATTGGCAGTATTAGTCTACCGCCAGCGAAGGGCCCGACCCTGACCTTGATGACCAATCCGAATGACGTCAATGCCAAGCTGCTGGTGGTCAGCGGTCGCGACGGTGCCGAACTCAAGAGTGCCGCAACTGCTTTGGTACTGGGCAGCCAGGCCTTGTCGGGCAGCAGCGTGGTGATCGATCGATTGCAGGTGGTGCAGCCCCGCAAGCCCTATGACGCGCCGAACTGGTTGCCCAGTGATCGCCCGGTAAAGATTGGTGAGTTGATGCAGGCCAAGCAACTGGCGGTGTCCGGCTACAACCCGGGTGACATCACCGTGCCGTTGAATTTTCCGCCGGATTTGTTTACCTGGCGTAACGAAGGCGCGCCGCTGAATCTTAAATACCGCTATACGCCGCAAGAGAAGTCCTACAATTCGTCGTTCATTATCAGTTTTAATGACGCGCTGATTCAGTCGCAGAACCTGCTGTCCCGGGACAGGCTCGACAGCAGTGTGCTCAGAACACTGAAGTCAGACGACAGCCTTGACCGCGAAACCAATGTGTTGCTGCCCCTGAACTCGGTGGCCCTGCAGTCCCGCCTGCAGTTGCGCTATATGTTCGATTACATCAAGCAGGGCCAATGTAACGACATCATCATTGACAATATGCGCGGTGCGATTGATCCCGAGTCGACCCTTGATTTGAGCGGCTACGACCACTTTATCGCCATGCCCAACCTGGGCGTGTTCAAGGATTCCGGCTTTCCGTTTACCCGTATGGCTGACCTGTCGCAAACCGCCGTGGTGTTGCCGGATGATGCCGGGGTTGCTGATTTGAATGCCTACCTCACACTGCTCGGCCGATTTGGCCAGTCCACCGGCTACCCGGCTACTGGCGTACAGGTGATTCAGGCGGATCAGGTGGCGGGCGCTGCGGACAAGGACTTGCTGGTGCTGGCGTCCGGTGCCAATCAGCCTTTGCTGACACATTGGGCCGATCGCCTGCCCGCTAACGATGGCGAAGGCCAGCAGAGCTTTCATTTATCTGACTTGCCGATGCGGCTACGTGACTGGTTTAGCCCCGATCCTGAAGCCAATATTCGCAAGACGCGGTTGGCGATGGCGTTTTCCGGTGGCGCGCGTAGCACTTACCTGACCGGTTTCGAATCGCCGCTTAAAAAAGGGCGCAGTGTTGTGGTTATTGCCAGTGGTCAACCGCAAGGTCTGGCCGATGCCACAAATGCACTGATCGGAGGTGAGGATTACACCCATTCGATCCAGGGCAGTCTGGTGGTGGTACGCGGTAAAAACATCGAGCCTCTGGTGGCGGACGAGCAGTACTACGTTGGCAGCCTGGGGCCTATCAAGTACCTGCAATGGTTGATGTCGCGCCATGTGGTCCTGTCCCTGCTGCTGACCGGTCTGGGGGTGATTTTGCTCAGTGGTCTGGCTTATCTGGCACTGCGCGCACGCGCCAACAAACGACTAGGTAACTGACGGCTCATGGGGTTCTTCGCGATCAAACGTTTTAATTCCTCACCGCGGCGCCTGCATCGTGCGCTGCTGTGGTTGGCAGGCGCTCTGGCAGGTATCGCCCTGACCCCCGCGATGGCCAAGGACACCAGGTGCCAAAAAGCCGACTGGCCGCTGTGGCAAGCCTACGCTTCGCGCTTTGTACAGGCTGACGGCCGTATGCTGGAGTCCAGCCCACAGCTCAACCAAAGCTCTTCCGAAGGTCAGTCCTACGGGATGTTATTTGCATTGATCGGCAATGATCAGGCGCGCTTTGACAGGTTATGGCAATGGACCCTGGCCAATATGGCTGGCGCCGACGTGAGCACGCGTTTGCCAGGCTGGTTGTGGGGGCAGGGCAAGGACGGGACGTGGCAATTGCAGGACGCCAATTCAGCGTCCGACTCGGACTTGTGGATTGCCTATTCGTTGCTCGAAGCGGCACGTCTGTGGCAGCGCCCTGACTACCGCGAGGCAGCCTTGCATCTGCTTGAAAACATCCAGAGCCAACTGGTCGTGAGCTTGCCCGGTCTGGGCAAAATGGTGTTGCCCGGGCCTCAAGGCTTTGTGCAACCCGATCATCTGTGGCGCTTGAATCCCAGCTATCTGCCGCTGCCGTTGCTGCGGCGGCTGGCCATGCAGGCACCGGCCGGGCCGTGGAAAGAAATTGCCGAAAACACCGTGAAAATGGTCAAGGCTTCCAGCCCCAAAGGCTATGTTGCCGACTGGATCGGCTATCGTGCCACCGGGCCGAACAGCGGTCTGTTCGTGGTCGATCCGGTTAATGGCGAACTGGGCAGTTACGACGCGATTCGCGTTTACCTGTGGGCAGGCATGACGCCCAAATCCGATGTGTTGGCAGCACCGTTGCTGGCGCGACTGGAGGGTATGGCGAACAGCACGGCTTCCACCGGCATTCCACCGGAAAAGGTCCAGGTCAGGAGCGGTACGCTAGAGGGGCAGGGGCCGTTCGGCTTCTCCGCCGCGCTGATTCCTTACTTCCAGGCCAAAGGCCAGCCCTGGCTTGCCCAAGCTCAGCAGCGTCGAACCGAGCTAGCCCTCACGAAGGCGCTGGGGCAGGCCGATGGCGAACGTACCGAGCCTTTGTATTACAACGTCATGCTTAGCCTGTTCGCACTCGGCTGGGCAGAAAACCGCTTTCAGTTTCGTGATGACGGAACACTCAAACTGTCTTGGGAGACGTCATGCGTCCGCACCGCCACGCACTAGCTATCGGGATTCTAACCGCAGTCATCGGCACAGCCGTCCACGCCGATACCAGCGACGTGCAAGCGCGGCTGGTCGAACAGGGTCAGTACTGGCAAGGCCGCGCCAATGCACAACGGGCGGCCGAGGCCTGGGAAAAAGTCTTGCGTCTGGACCCCAATCAAGTGGATGCCCTTTATGGTATGGGCTTTGCCAGCCTCAAACAGAACAAGCCCGAGCAAGCCAGGCAATACCTG
This sequence comes from Pseudomonas sp. WS 5051, assembly GCF_012985715.1. Taxonomy (NCBI): domain Bacteria; kingdom Pseudomonadati; phylum Pseudomonadota; class Gammaproteobacteria; order Pseudomonadales; family Pseudomonadaceae; genus Pseudomonas; species Pseudomonas sp. WS 5051. The sequence continues at coordinate 58,198 of NZ_JAAQWV010000020.1, read as the reverse complement.
GAGCGTTTGCAGGCCCTGTCGCCCCGACCGTGGCTGGCGGCGCAACTGGAACAGGATATTGCCCTGACTGAGACGCAGAACAAAGCACTGCTGGATGAGGCCCGACGTCTGGTCGATAGCGATCAGCGAGATGAGGCGACTCAGGTGTTTGCCAAACTGTTTGCCGGTCGCACACCGTCAGGTACGGTGGGACGTGAGTATTACAACAACCTGGCGTTCAATCCTGCAGGTTGGCCAGAAGCGCGAAAAGGCATGGAGCGCTTGCTGCGCGAGACGCCCAACGACTCGACTCTGGCGCTGTTTCTGGCCAAGCAACTGATTCGTTACGAAGACAGTCGCCCTGAAGGTATCCGTAATCTGGCCAAGCTATCGACCCGGCCCGACATCGGCGGTGACGCTGATGAAAGCTGGCGTCTGGCGCTGGTCTGGTCCGGTCCGCCGAGTGCTGCCCAGGTGCCGTTGTTCGAAGCCTTTTTAAAGGCTCATCCAGATGATCAGGAAATTCGTGACCTGCTGAACAAAGGTAAATTGAAAGCCAGCACTGCAGACCGTGTACCGGCCTGGCAACCTGATCCGCTGGTCGAGCGTGGGCTCAAGGCGTTGGATAAAGGTGATCAGGCGGGTGCCGAGCAAGCCTTTGCCGCACGCTTGAAAAACAAGGCGAATGATCCTGATGCTTTGGGTGGGCTCGGTGTGGTGCGTCAGCAACAGGACCGTCTGAGCGAAGCTGAGCAACTTTTGAACCGCGCTATCGGCAACGGCGGCTCGCGCTGGAAGCCGGCGCTGGATAACGTGCGCTACTGGGCTTTGCTGCAACAGGCGCGCAACCAGGCCAAGAGCCAGCCCGCCAAGGCCCGGGAAAGCATTGCCCAGGCAATGCGAGTGAACCCCAGGGGCATCGAGGCACGTTTGGCCCTCGCGGATATTCAGGCTCAGAACGGTCAGCTCGATGAGGCTCAAGCCAGTTACCGTCAGGTGCTGAGTGTGCAGAAGGACAATGCTCAGGCCGTACAAGGGCTGGTCAATGTTCTGTCGCAAGCGGGGCAGGCCGATGAGGCCTTGCGCCTGCTAGATACCCTGACCCCGGCCCAGCAGGCCGAAATGGACGGTGGCGGTCGACTGCGTGCGCTGCGCTACACGCAGGCTGCGGCATTGGCCGAGCAGCGTGGCGATACCCGGGGCGCACAACAAGCTTTGGTGCAAGCGGTCAAAGATGACCCGGACAACGTCTGGACCCGTTTTGATCTCGCCCGCCTTTACCTGAAAACCGGTGAGCCGCAAAAAGCCCGCGTTCTGATCGACAGCTACCTCAAAGCCCATCCGACAGATGTTGACGCCCTCTATACCAGTGCTCTGCTCTCAGTGGAAATGGAGCAGTGGGACGCTGCCCAGGCTGCCATAAGCCGGATTCCAGTGGGTCGTCGCACCGCAGATATGAACGATTTGGCGGATCAGATCACGCTGACGGTGCAGGTCAAGCTCGCTGCCACCATGGCCAAGCGTGGCCAGCGTCAGGAAGCCCTGGCACTGCTCGACCGGTTGCAACCGATGGCGAGCCGCAGTCCGGATCGTATGGCAACGCTGGCCTCGGCTTATGTGGACACAGGAGATTCCACGCGAGCGTTGACCATGATGCGCGATGTGATCAACCAGACACCGACACCTTCCGCCGACTTGATGTTGCAGTACGCCAATCTGCTGCTCAAGACGGGTAATGATGCCCAGGTCAACTCGATCCTGCGCGGCCTGCAAAACCAGCGAATGAGCGTTGCCACACGCAAACGTTTCGACGACCTGCTGTATCAGTACCGCATTCGTCAGGCCGATCTGCTGCGTGAAGGCGGTGACCTGGCGGGCGCTTATGACACTCTGGCACCGGCGCTGGCATCGCGGCCTGGGGACGCCGGTGCGACTTCGGCGCTGGCGCGGATGTACGTCAGCAGCGGCAATAACGCCAAGGCGTTTGAGCTGTACAAGCCTTTGCTGCAACGTCAGCCCAACGATCCGCAAATCCTCCTCAATGCCGCGGACGCTGCGGTTCTGGCCCGAGATAACGGCTACGCCGAGCGTGCGCTGGAGCAGTTTGTGAAACTGCAAAACTACGACCCGCAGTCTTTGACCGAAGCGGCACGAATCTACCGCAGCATGGGCAAGAGCGCTCAGGCTGCGCACCTGTTGCGCAAGGCCGTGGACATCGAGCAAACCGAGAAAAAACGCAACCTTACGGCTCAGGCCGGCGTATCTGGCGTTGCGCCGAACCCGTTCGCCGGCTTGTCGGGCCCAGCCAATCAGATGGGGCGTGGGGCCATCGATGCGATTCCCGCGCCCGCCCAAACCACGCTCGATTCGAGCGCTTATATGGCAGACGACAATGCGCTGTTGGCCAGCGATGTCTACCCGGGGCAACCCCTGCCTTCCAGGACAGGCAATGGCACCTTGCCGGTGGGACGTAATGCTGGTGCCGGGGCTAATCCATTTTTACCCCAAGGCACGGTCAATGTGGCGGTGGACCAAGCCAGTTCGGCCCAGCGTGCGCTGGACAGTATCCTCCAGGAGCGCAGTGCCTACGTGACCCAGGGCGTCACTATTCGCAACAACGACAGTGAGCCTGGCCTTGGCAAAATGACCGATATCGAAACACCGCTGGAAATTAACTTTCCGGCGGGTGACAACCGTATCGCCGTACGTGTGACACCGGTGTCCCTGAATGCGGGTAGGGTGGGTGTTTATGCCGCCGAACGCTTTGGTAGTGGCAAAGAGTCAACCGAGGGGATTGGCGCCCAGCGTGAGAGTGGTGTCGGTGTGAGCGTTGGCTACGCTCGCCCGGATGAAGGCATCAAGGCCGACCTCGGTACCACGCCGATCGGCTTTCAATACAGCACCGTGGCCGGTGGCGTGAGTGTCGATCGCCCGCTCGCCAGCAATTCCAATGTGCGTTATGGCGTCAATGTTTCACGCCGCCCGGTGATCGACAGCGTAACGTCATTCGCCGGTACCACTGATGAGCGCACCGGGCAGACGTGGGGTGGCGTAACGGCTAACGGCGGCCGTGGTCAGCTGAGCTATGACAACCAGGCTGTCGGCGCCTATGGCTACGGCGCCTGGCACAAGCTGCTGGGTCATAACGTCGAATCCAACAGCCGTGCCGAACTGGGCGGTGGAGTGTATTGGTATTTGCAAAACACCGAGGACAGCAAGCTGACACTGGGTCTGAGCGCTACCGGCATGAGTTTTGAGAACAACCAGAACTTCTTTACCTATGGCCACGGCGGCTACTTCAGCCCGCAAAGCTACTTTGCCCTGGGCGTGCCGGTGGCCTGGTCGCAGCGCACCGATCGCTTCAGCTACCAGGTCAAGGGCTCGGTGGGCGTTCAGTACACCCATCAGGCCGGTGCCGACTACTTCCCCGGTGACAAGGACATGCAGGCCACCAACGACCAGCGCTACTCCGGCGAGAGCAAGACTGGCGTCGGTTACAGCCTGGCCGCTGCCGGTGAGTACAAGTTCGGGTCGAGCGTTTTCCTGGGGGCCAATTTGGGTCTGGATAATGCTCAGGACTACCAGCAAATCACCGGGGCGATGTACCTGCGCTATATGTTTGAAAATATGAATGGCCCTATGGAGCTGCCGGTCAGCCCATACAGTTCGCCTTATTCCAATTGATGTCCTGGAGACTTTAAATGCCTTCTTCCGTTCTTGCCGGTATGACCCTTCTTGTTCTAGGGGAAAGCCACATGAGCCTGCCTAACTGTTTGATGGAGCCGCTGCACGCCAACCTGACCCAGCAGGGCGCAAATGTGCACTCGATTGGCGCGTGCGGTGCCAGTGCCGGCGATTGGTTGATTACCAAAAAAGTCGATTGTGGAGCCGAAGAAAAGGGTAACGGTAAAATTGTGATCAGGGGGCGTGACGCGACCACTACGCCGATCAAGGAGTTGCTTGCAGCGGATAAACCGGATCTGGTGGTGCTGGTGATTGCAGACACTATGGCCTCTTACGACAAGCCGGTGTTTCCCAAGGCGTGGGCGTGGCAAAACGTGTCTGCCCTGGCCAAGGAAATTACCGCCAATGGCGCCAAGTGCGCCTGGGTAGGCCCGGCGTGGGGCAAGGAAGGTGGCATGTACAAGAAGAACGATGCCCGCACCAAGCTGATATCTGCGTTCCTGGCGACCAATGTTGCACCTTGTACTTACATCGATTCGCTGGAGTTTTCCAAGCCGGGGCAGTGGGTGACCACTGACGGCCAGCATTTTACTGTAGCGGGTTACAAATCCTGGGCCAACGCCATCGGTGATGCATTGGGCAAGCTGCCCCCTGAAGCGGTCAGTGCCAAGGGTGCAAACAAGTGATCCGAGCTGTATTGAGCACGGCAGTGTTGTTTTGCAGCGCGCATGCGCTGGCTGCCGACGTTGCGCTGTACCCCACTGGCCCCGATCAGGACGCCGCCTTTATCCGCTTCGTCAACGCCACCGCTGCCCCTCTGGACGTAATGGGCCAGCCCGGGCAACCACCGTTGCGCCTTGAAACGGCAGCGCCTGCTTCATTGTTGTTCCCGGTGGATTCGGGCAAGGCCGTCAAGGGCTCGCTGGCCAGTGGTGCGCACCGGTTGGCCCTGGACCTCAAGGTCGAGCCCGGTGAGTTCGCGACCATTGTGGTGGTGCCGCAAGGCGACGGGATCGAACAAGTCGCGGTGCGCGAAACACCGGATGACTTCAACGGCCTCAAGGCTTCACTGGCGTTCGTCAATGTCGACGAGTCCTGCAGCGATGCCAGCCTGCGTCCCGCGGGGCGCACGGGCGATCTGTTCAAGGCAGTACCGGTGGCCAGCCTGCAGCGACGTTCGATCAACCCGGTGAACCTGTCGGTACAACTGGTGTGCGCCAATACCAACGTGGGGGCGCCGCTGGATCTGGGCATGCTCAAGGCGGGCGAGCGCTACAGCGTATTGCTGGTGCCTTCTGTCAGCGGGCCGCGCCTGTTGAGCACCACGGATACTCTGTCCCACTGATCGGATTGCACCGCCACCATGGTCTTCGCCTCACTCGAGTTCCTGACGCTGTTTTTACCGGCCTTTATGCTGGTCTACGCCCTGGGCAAGCCGCAGTGGCGCAACGTGATTCTGTTGATCGGCAGCTGGCTGTTCTATGGCTGGTTGAACCCGATGTTCCTCGCGTTGCATGTGGCATTGACGGTCGTGGCATGGCTTGGCGGGTTGCTCATCGATCGCAGTCGTGAGGACTCCCGGGGCAGGGTGCGGCTGTTGATCGCGCTGATCGTGTTCAACACGGCGGTGCTGTGCTGGTACAAGTACGCCAATATCCTGGCCGCAACCTGGATCGACTGGATCACGTATCCGGGGGCGATGCCGCTGGAATGGCAGCGGGTGGCGCTGCCCGCCGGGCTTTCGTTTATCGTGCTGCAGGCGATTTCCTATCTGGTGGATGTACATCGCCACACCGTGCCGGTGGAGCGCAGCTTCATCAATTACGCCACCTATATCTCGATGTTCGGCCACTCGATTGCGGGGCCGATCATTCGTTATGACTGGGTGCGTCGCGAACTCACCCAACGTTATTTCGACTGGCAGAATTTCTCCCTGGGTGCGCGCCGTTTCATGATCGGCATGTGCATGAAAGTGCTGGTTGCCGACACCCTGTCGCCGCTGGTGGATGTTGCGTTTCACCTCGACAACCCCTCTTTTGTCGACGCCTGGATCGGCTGCCTGGCCTACTCGCTGCAACTGTTTTTCGACTTTGCAGGCTATAGCGCCATGGCCATTGGCCTGGGCCTGATGCTGGGTTTTCATTTCCCGGAAAACTTCAACCAGCCGTATCTGGCCTGCAGCATTCAGGACTTCTGGCGGCGCTGGCACATGTCGTTGTCCAGCTGGCTGCGGGACTATCTTTATATCGCCCTGGGCGGCAACCGCAACGGTGCCTGGAAAACCTATCGCAACCTGTTCCTGACCATGGCCATTGCGGGGCTGTGGCATGGCGGTGACAGCTGGAACTACCTGCTATGGGGCGCGGCCCACGGTATTGCGCTGTGTGTGGACCGGTTGTGGTCGCGTTCCAGCCTGCCGAGCATTCCGTCATGGTTGTCACATACATTGACGCTGCTGTTTGTGTTTATGGCCTGGACCTTGTTCCGCGCTCAGGATTTTGCTTCGGCCCTGAATATGTACGCCGGTCAGTTGGGTTGGCACGAGTTTGCCCTGGGCGACGCGCTGGCCGTGACCCTGCGCTCGGCTCACGGCCTGGCGGCATTGCTGGGGGTGGCGTGCATCATCGCGCCGCTGTTCAAGCGCCGGTATGAAGAGCGTTTTGGTGCGCAATTCTGGTTTGCGCCGATGGCGGCGCTGTGGCCAGTCGCGGGTTTTCTGCTGTCGTTCGCCTTGATAGCGAGCCGTGAAGCGGTGCCCTTTCTGTACTTCCAGTTCTAATGGTCGCGCCCATGTCCTCGTCATCGCCCAAACCGGCTGTAGCCACTGAATTCACTGCCAGTGTGAGCAGATTTGGCGGCGCAGTGTTTGTGCTGTTTCTGGCGGCGAGCTTTGCCTCGTCCCTGTGGTTGTTTGCCAGCGGCAAAATACAGATGCTTGCCCCTGACCTGAGCCGTGATGCGGTGCTGCATGGCGAGGTGACCCACAGAATTGCCAAGCAGTTGTCCGAGTCCGGCGTTGCACAAAAGGCGGCCGATCTGGAGCGTGGCGCCAGCTGGTTGCTGTTCCACGACACCGGCGCGCGGGTGCGTCCGGGCTGTACGGGCTGGCTGTTTTTGACCGATGAAATGCGTATCAACCGTCATGCTCAGGTTAATGCTCAAACCAAGGCTGCAGCGGTGCGCGATATCCAGCAGCAACTGGCCAGACGGGGTATTGAACTGCTGGTGGCCGTGGTGCCGGACAAGAGCCGGATTGCCAGTGCGCAACTCTGTGATTTACGCCGCCCGGTGCAGTTGCAACATCGCGCCGAAGCCTGGGTTGAGGGATTGAACAAGGCAGGGGTGAGCGCTGTGGATCTCGCGCCAGTTCTTCAGTCTGTGGGCAGCGATGCCTATCTGCGCACTGATACCCACTGGAGTGAAGCCGGGGCCTCGGCGGCGGCCATGGCCATTGCCGTGCAGGTACAGGCAATGGGGATCAGCGCCACGCCGCACAAGCTTTATGAAATTGCCCGGCAAGACCCGGCGCGTCGCCCGGGAGATCTGGTGCGACTGGCCGGTCTTGAATGGTTGCCAGTGGGGTTGCAACCCGCAGTAGAATCGGTGGCGGCCAGCCGGTTCAGTGAGAAAGCCGATTTATCCCAAAGGGATGCTGACAACCTGGATGATCTGTTTGGCGATGACAACCTGCCCAACGTTGCTTTGATTGGCACTTCGTTTTCGCGTAACTCCAACTTTGCCGGTTTTTTGCAGCAGGCCTTGGGTGCGCCTATAGGTGACTTTTCCAAGGACGGTGGCGAGTTCTCCGGTGGTGCCAATGGCTACTTCAGCAACCCTGCATTCGTGCAGACACCGCCAAAACTGGTGATCTGGGAAATCCCCGAGCGTGATTTGCAGACGCCTTACAGCGAGCCAATAAAACTGTAACCCGTAGCAGCTGCCGCAGGAACGAGGCTGCGTCCGGCGACGCAGTCGCCGCAAAATCAGGCACTGCGGTGTGCCAGGTAAACCCGACTCGCAGGGTTAACGGTCGCTTCGCAACCGAACGCAGCCTCGTTCCTGCGGCAGTTGCTACGGACGGTCAGCCAAGGTGCTAGTCTGGTGATCAGACACCTGCCCATCACGGTCACGCTACCATGCCCGCAAGCCCGTCAACACACTGCGCTACACCCCGGTTCTGGCGGGACGCGCAGTTGCCCTTTATCGAAGCGCGCTCCATCGCCGATGGCCGTAAGGTCTGCTATGCCCGACACTCCCACGAGATTTTCTCCATCGGCGCCATCACCTCCGGCTGCTGCACTTACCTGCATGAGAAAACCAGTCACGGTATCAGCGCCGGCACGGTGGTGTTGATGAACCCGGGAGATGTCCACGCCTGTAATCCGCTGGACGACCAGCCATGGTCCTATGTGATGCTGTATGTCGATGCGCAGTGGCTGGCAGGCATTCAACAGGCCTTTGACGATCAGGCCAGCAGGGTGTTCCAGCCCCTGGCGGCCACCCACACCCGCTCGCCGGGGTTGTTCAATGGCCTGACCGCCCTGTATGCGCAGCTGGTCGACCCGCACCTCGAGGGGCTGGCCAAGCACGAGTCGGCGGTCAAGTTCTTTTCAGCGATGCAACAGGAACTGGGCGGCCCGCTGGTGCTTCGCAAGAGCGCCAATGCACGGGTGGAGCGCGCCGCCAAATTTATCGACGAGCGTTTCCTGCACACCATTCGCCTGCAGGATATCTGTGCCGCCGCCAGCCTGTCGGAGGCTTACCTGATCCGTGCCTTCGAGCAGCGTTACCATATGACGCCCCACGCCTATCTGATCAATCGGCGCATTCAACATGCCCAGGCGCAACTGCGCGAAGGGGCGTTGATCGCCGATATCGCCCAGCAAACCGGTTTTGCCGATCAGGCGCATTTCCAGCGGGTGTTCAAAAAACACCTCGCGGCCACGCCCGGGCAGTACAAGGGCTAAAACCACAGCAAGGACACCGCGCAGCCCACCAGCATGGCCGCCATGCCGCGATTGAACAGGCGGATGCGCCGGGTGCTGTGCAGGTAACGGCTCAGAAAGGCGCCGGTGTAGGCCCAGCAAGCCACTGACAGGTAGCAGACTACAAAGTAGATCAGTGCAAATGCCCAGATCAGCGTGGCTTCGCCCCCCGAAACAAACGCGCCCATACCTGCAACCGCCGCCAGCCAGGCTTTGGGGTTGAGCCATTGCATGGCGGCGCCGGTAAAAAACGATGGCTGCCGGGCGTCCCCGCCAAACTCGATGCGGCCGTTATCCATCGCCAGTTTCCAGGCCAGGTACAACAAAAATGCCATGCCGGCCCAGCGGATCAGGTCGGTGAGGATCGGCCACTGCTTGAGCACTTCATGCAGGCCAAAACCGGTAAACAGCAGCAACACCACAAAACCGACGGTGGCCCCCAGCACATGGCGCAGACTGGGCCCCAGGCCGAACTGCATACCCGAACTCAGGGCCACCACATTCACCGGCCCCGGTGAGATGGAGGCTGCCAGGGCGAACGCCGCCATTGAAATCAGCACGCTCATCGTTATTGTTCTCCGCTCCAAGGTTGAGCCCTGAGGTTATGGGGCGCGGACCCAAGCGTATTGAACAAAACTCCCCTGTACGGAGGCACCTTGCGTTTATGAAATTTAATCTGTATTTTTTCATGAAAATAAATGATTTAAATTTCATGGCGGCCCGGGATGAACAAGCAAGAAGAGATGGCCGCCCTGGCCATCCTTATCCACGACCTGCGCAAGCACAAGAAGTACACGCTCAAGGAACTGGCCGATAAAATTGGCCGCTCCGTGGGTTTTTTGTCCCAGGTCGAGCGCGGCCTGTCCCAGCCCACGGTGGCCGACCTGACGGCCATCAGTGAAACCCTGGGTGTGCCCACCACCTATTTCTACAGTTTGCCCAAGCCCAAGCAGTTGCTCTGGGTGACCCGCCCGGACGAGCGACGCACGCTGTACCTGGGCAACGGCATCACCGATATCCTGGTCTCGCCACAAATCCGTGCGTCGTTCTCCATGCTCGAAAGCCTGCTGGAAGCCGGCGCCAGCAGCGGCGAACGGCTTATGACCGACAGCTCGGAGCAGGGCGGCTATGTCATTGAAGGGCAATTGACCCTGTGGCTGGGCGACGACGCTGAGCCTGCCACCCTCAATGCCGGTGACAGTTTCCAGTTCGACAGCCATACGCGCTGTCGCTACGCCAACCTGACACAGCAGCTTGCCCGCGTGCTGTGGGTTTACACCTGATAACAACAAAGGAACCTTGAAGATGGATGCTGCCTGCTCTGATCTGCTGGCCGAAGTGCGTGCGTTTCGTCAGCGCAACCCCGAGGTGCGTTATGTCGACCTGATCTCCCTGGATATCCCCGGGCATTTCTACGGCAAGCGTTACCCCATCGACATGCTGGAAAAAGTCGCGGCCGGCAGCGTCCTGAAACTGCCGCAGAACTGTGTGTTGCTAGGGGTGCAGGGCGGATTGTTCAAGATAGGCGACTATTGTTTCAACGATGGCGACCCGGATGCCGTGCGACGTCTGGTACCGGGCACGCTCAAGCCGGTGACCTGGGAAGACAAGCCCCTGGGCCAGATGCTGATCACTTCTGACGGCACTGAACAGCCGATCGTCTTTGAGCCCCGCGAAGTCCTGGCCCGGGTGCTGGCCCGGCTGGCGCGCAAAGGCATTCGCCCGGTGGTGGCGTTCGAGCTGGAGTTCTACCTGTTCGACAAGAAGCTGCGCGATGGCTTGCCGCAGTTCCCCCGTGATCACTTGAGCGATGATGCCGACGATCAGCCCACTATGCATATCGAGCGGTTGTCGCGCTTTGCCCCGGTGCTGGATGACATGGTCGATGCGGCCCAGGCCCAAGGGATTGATGCCACCGTGATTACGGCCGAGCTGGGCCCGGGGCAGTTCGAAATCAATTTCGCTCACCTCGATGACGGTTTGCGTGCCGCGGACTGGGCGGCGCTGTTCTGTCGCAGCACCCGCGGGGTGGCGCTCAAGCATGGCTATCGCGCCAGCTTTATGGCCAAACCCTACCTGGAGCACCCGGGCAGCGGCATGCATGTGCATGTCAGTCTGTACGACGCGGGCGGCAACAACTTGCTGGCGGCCAACCAGCAGCAGCCCTTGCGCCACGCTATCGGCGGTTGCCTGGAATTACTGCCGGCGTGCATGCCGATATTTGCACCTAACCACAATGCTTTTCGCCGCCTGGGCGGTACGACCAATATCGCCACCCAGGCCAGTTGGGGGTATGAGGACCGCGATGCGTGCTTGCGTATCCCGGAATCGGACAGTAAAAACCTGCGGGTCGAGTATCGCCTTGCGGGCGCTGATGCCAATCCGTATCTGGTATTGGCGGCGATTCTGGTGGGGCTCGAACACGGGCTGGAAGCGGGCAAGGAGCCGATCCTGCCCCTGAACGAAGACCGCAGCAGCGGCATCGCCTTCCCGCTGGACATGCTTGAGGCCGTGCGCGCCATGCAGCACCAGCCGCAGCTGCGTGAAGGGCTGGGCGGCGAATTTGTCGATGTGTACTGCGAGAACAAGCGCCAGGATCATCTGGCCTTTATGCAGGAAATCAGTGCCCGGGAATATCGCTGGTTTATGTAAAAACCCATACAAGAGTTTTTGATCGCAACAATGCCTACCCCTGACAGCAGGTTTTCAGGTGAGAGCTGCTATACCTAATGATCAAATCAGATGCTGGTCAGTCAGGGCGATGAAAAATACAACGTTGAATAGAGCTGCAACGGCTTTGCCGCTGTTGCTGTTCGTGCAGGTGGCACATGCTGATCAGCCTGCGGACTCACAATGGTTATTGCTGGCCAGCCCCTTTGTCTGGGCGCCCTCCATGAGCGGGCAGGCGGCGCTTGGCGGGGTCAATACCAAGGTTGATGTTCCGTTTGCGGATGTCTGGGAAAACCTGAGCACGGTATTTATGGGCAATCTGGAATTGACCAATCGCACACTGGGTTTTTATATCGACGGCGTCCACGCTAAAACCGATCAATCCGAACGGGTGTACGGGCGCAAGGTGGGCCTGGCGATCACCCAGAGCACCCTGGCTGTCGGCACCTATTACCGGGCCTATGAGTATGAGTTGGGTGGTCAAACGATTTTTGGCGAGCCGCGCACCTGGCGTGTCGAACCTACGATCGGTGTGCGCTGGACCAAGCTGTCAACCAAGCTGGACATTGACTCGCTGGGGTTCAGCACCAAGAAAAAAACCGAGTGGACCGACCCGTTCGTAGGGCTGCGCATGCAGGCTGACCTGACCGACCGCTGGACACTGTCCGGTGAAACCGACACCGGCGGGCTGGATACCTCCTCAAAGAAAACCTGGAACGCCCAGGGCTACCTGGGTTATCGCATGTACCTGGCCGATCACCCCACGATCATCCGCGTCGGCTATCGGGTTCTGGCGCAAAATTACCGCACCACCGACTTTACCGGCAACAAGTTCAAGTACGACGTGACCCAGCGCGGCCCGGTACTGGGCCTGTCCATGCGCTTCTGACAAGTACCGAGGAGACAAGGGAATGCAACTGCTCAAACACACCCGCAACCTGACGCTGGCCATGGCGGGCTTTATGCTGGCGCTGCCGGTGGCTACTGCCTGTACCCGCCTGGTGTATCTGGGGGACAACGACAGGGTGATTACGGCGCGTTCGATGGACTGGAAAACCGACGTGGCCACCAACCTGTGGATCTTCCCCCAGGGCATGCAGCGCACAGGTGAAGTAGGGCCGGGGTCGCTGAAGTGGACATCAAAGTACGGCAGCGTGATTGCCAGCGGCTATGACATTTCCACCACCGACGGCGTCAACGAAGCGGGGCTGTCGGCTAACCTGCTGTGGCTGGTCGAGTCCGAGTACCCGCCGGTCAATCAGGGTAAACCGGGGCTGAGCATTGCCGCCTGGGCCCAGTATGTACTGGACAATTTCAGCAGCGTTGCCGAAGCGGTGGCGGTGCTCAAGACTGAACCCTTTACCGTGGTTACCGCCAATGTGCCGGGTGAAAGTCGCCTGGCGACCTTGCATCTTTCAATGTCCGATGCATCGGGTGACAGCGCCATCATTGAGTTTATCGATGGCAAGCAGGTGATCCACCATGATCGCAGCTATCAGGTCATGACCAACTCCCCGGCGTTCGATGCCCAACTGGCCATGAACGCCTACTGGCAAGCCATCGGCGGGACGGTAATGCTACCGGGTACCAATCGCTCGGCGGACCGTTTTGCCCGGGCCTCGTTTTACGTCAATGCGGTGCCGAAAAACCAGGACTCGCGCTTGTCGCTGGCCAGTGTATTCAGCGTGATCCGCAACGTTTCAGTGCCGTATGGCATCACCACTCCCGGCGAGCCGAATATTTCCTCGACGCGCTGGCGCTCGGTAATCGACCACAAGCAGGGGCTGTACTTTTTCGAGTCGGCCATTACACCAAACACCTTCTGGGTGGACTTGAACAAGATCGATTTCACCAGGGCTACAGGCGCGGTCAAAAAACTGGATCTGGGCCCGGACCAAAGCACCATTTACTCCGGGGAGGTTTCAAGCCGCCTCAAGGCCACTCCGGCCTTCAAGTTTGAAGGGGCGTAAGGGGTTAACCCTGTTCGGCTGTGTGCTCCGGAACCAGACGAATTTCTACGCGTTGGCCTAATGCCCGTGCGGCGCTGGCCAGGGTGGCCAGGGTCATGCCTGGGTCATTCTGGTCGAGCGCCCGATCCACCGCCGTGCGGCTGGTATGCATGCGGTCGGCCAGGTTTTTTTTGCTGACGTGCTGCTCTTTCATGGCCTGGGTTATCTGCCAGGCAATAACGCGTTTGAGTGCGGCGGCCGAAACCTCTTCTGCAAGGCCTTGTTCCGAGAGAAAGTCGTCAAAGTCGGAGCCGATATGGTTATTCATGCGCTGTACCTCGTAGTTTTGCATGGCGCTGCCTGGCGGTTTGCAGATCCACCGCCGGGGCTTTCTGACTTTTCTTGATAAATCCGTGAAGCAGGATCATCTGTGAGCCGATTACCGTAAAGATTATACGGGCAATGACGCCATCCAGATCAGAGCGAACTTCCCACAGTTTTGGCTCCAGTTTGCGAACAACCGGCATGCCAATCGGCCAGCCAAGTTGCACGGTCTTAATATCGGTGCCAATCAGTCGTCTTTGCTCGCGCCCAAGGCCGATTAACCATTCGCGAACGGGTTCGTTACCGGCTTCGGTGCGAAAAAATGCAACCGTCAGGATGGGAGGGATTCCAGTCATGAACTTGAGTGTACCTAAAATGGTACATCTATCAAGCGCGCCTGATCTCCAGATGACCAGTGGCTCAAGCCCGTGCGATCACCTGTCGTGCTTTTAAAACGTCTGCCCCATGGAGAACTGGAACACCTGTGTTTCTGCATCATCCGGTTTGCGGATGGGCAGCGCGAGGTTGACGCTCAGCGGGCCCATCGGGCTGTACCAGGTCACGCCCACCCCTACGGAACTGGCCATCTGGCTGAGGTCCACGCCGTCACAGCCGGTGGTGGTGCTCAGGTAGCATTTGTCCGAGTACACGCTGCCCACATCCCAGAACAGCGAGGTGCGCAGGGATTTGTTGTCCTTGATAAAGGGCATCGGGAACAGGTACTCGACCCCGCCGGTGATCATGATATTGCCGCCTAGCGCCTCGGTGTCGCGGTCGGAGTAGTACGCCTGCCCGGCGCTGCTATAGGTGCCGGTGGCCGGGGTGTTGCGCGGGCCCAGGGTGCCGCTTTCAAAACCGCGCACCGTGCCTTCACCGCCCGCAGTGTAGTTTTCATAGAATGGCAGGCCATCGGTGGAGCCATAGCCGTTGCCGTAGCCCAGCTTGGTGTGAAAGCGCAGTGAGGTGGATGCACTGACGGGCAGGAAGGTCTGGCCGGTGTAGTCGATCTTGTAGAAGCTCAGGTCGCTGCCGGGCACCGTGACCATCAGGTTAAGGTTTTGCGCATATCCGCGGGTAGCCAGGATGCCCTTGTTCAGGGTCGATTCCGACCAGCCCAGGTTGGCCTTGAAATTGGTAAATTCCTTGCCTTCGCGGTCGATAAAATCATAGATCTCGTCGGCACTGTAGGTGCCGGGCTCGATGCTGTCATGCTGCGCGGTGAGGCCGAAACTGATCCGTGAGGTTTCATTGATCGGGTAGCCCAGGGTGGCACCGGCGCCATAACTGTTGATCGAGTAGTACGACACGCCATCGTCGTAGTAATCGTTGTAGTCGGTCTTGTTGAAGAACGCGTTGTAGCCAAGGCTGACGCCATCCTTGGTGAAGTACGGATCGGTAAAACCGATGTTGTATTTGCTCTGGTACTCGGAGCGGGTCAGGCCCAGGCTGGCGGAGTTGCCCGTGCCCAGAAAGTTGTTCTGGGTGATCGAACCACCAAGAATCAGGCCGGCACTCTGGGCAAAGCCGACGCTGGCAGTGATCGAGCCGGAAGACTGCTCTTCAACGCTGTAATTGACGTCAACCTGATCGTCGACTCCCGCCACCGCCGGGGTCTCGACGTTGACTTCCTTGAAGTAACCCAGGCGCTCAAGCCGCGTTTTGGACTGGTCGATCAGGTAGGTCGAAGCCCAGCCGCCTTCCATCTGGCGCATCTCTCGGCGCAAGACCTGGTCTTCGGTCTTGGTATTGCCGCGAAAGTTGATGCGGTTGGCATAGGCGCGCTTGCCCGGGTCGACCACGAATTCGATATCTACCGTGTTGCCGTCCTTGCTTGGGACCGGCACCGCGTTGACGTTGGCAAAGGTATAGCCTTCGTTGCCCAGGCGGCGGGTGATCAGGTCCGAGGTGGAGGTCATCAGCTTGCGCGAAAATACCTGGCCCTTTTGTACCAGCAGCAAGGCGTGGATCTGATCTTCGGGTACTTTAAGGTCACCGCGCAGCGTAATGTCGCGCACGGTGTATTTGGCGCCTTCGCTGATATTGACGGTGATGAAGACCTGCTTTTTGTCCGGGCTGATCGACACCTGGGTCGACAAGATTTC
Source organism: Pseudomonas sp. WS 5051 (assembly GCF_012985715.1). Classification (NCBI taxonomy): domain Bacteria; kingdom Pseudomonadati; phylum Pseudomonadota; class Gammaproteobacteria; order Pseudomonadales; family Pseudomonadaceae; genus Pseudomonas; species Pseudomonas sp. WS 5051. Next base: position 42,505 of record NZ_JAAQWV010000020.1, on the reverse strand, counting down.
CATATTGATATAGCCGCGGTCCATGTAGTACGAGCGCAAACGCTCCAGATCGCCGGACAGTTTTTCCCGGGCATACTTGTCATCGTTCTTGAAGAACGACAGCCAGTTGCTGGTCTTGAGGGTGAACTGATCGTCCAGCTCGGCCTGGTCGAAGACGGTATTGCCCACCACATTGATGTGCTTGATCGCGGCCACTTCGCCTTCGTCGATCCTGATCTTGAGGCCGACGCGGTTGCGCGGCTGGGCCACCACCTCGGCGTCCACCGCGGCCGAGTAACGCCCCTGGGCTACGTACTGACGCAGCAGCTCATTGCGTACACCTTCGAGCGTGGCGCGCTGGAACACTTCGCCTTCGGCCAGCCCCGATTGCTTGAGGCCTTTCATCAGGTCATCGGTGGAGATCGCCTTGTTGCCCTCGATGTCGATACTGGCAATGGACGGCCGCTCGACTACGGTGATCACCAGGACGTCGCCGTCGCGGCCCAGCTGGATATCTTGAAAGAATCCGGTCTTGAACAGTGCGCGTGTGGATTCCACCAGTTGCTGGTCATCGACCTGTTCGCCAACGTTCAAGGGCAGGGCACCGAACACGCTGCCGGCGGACACCCGCTGCAGGCCGTTGATGCGGATATCGGCAATCTTGAAGCCCTGGGCGTGGGCCAGTGAGGCATTGAGCAGCAGTGCAACCGAGCAGAGCAGGCGCGCAAAATTCATGTAGATCATTTATCCAGGACACATCGACAAACAGCACAAGCAGGCTGGTGGAGGTCCAGCATAAAAGCTCGGGGCGTATGGTGCGGTTAACCGAGTGTCAAGTTAGGTAAAGGTTGGCTGCAGGCAATGACGCTGCGGGCCGCAAGGACGATAATGGGCAGATCCCCCCTTCAAGAGTTCGCCATGATCCGTGTATTGCTCGTCGACGATGACCAGGAACTGACCGGTTTGCTCAGTGAGTATCTGGAGCGCGAAGGCTTTGAAGCGACTGCGGTGCATACCGGGGAAGAGGGCGAGGTGCAGGCTTTGTCCGGGCAATTCAGCATTGTGGTGCTGGATGTGATGCTGCCGCGACTGTCGGGGATCGAAGTGCTGCGGCGCATTCGCGCGCGCAGTCAGGTGCCGGTGGTGTTGCTCACTGCCCGTGGCGACAACATCGACCGCATCACCGGCCTGGAGCTGGGTGCCGATGACTATGTGCCCAAACCCAGCTCGCCGGGGGAGCTGGTGGCGCGTTTGCGCGCCATCATGCGCCGGGTGCAGCCGGCGGAGCAGGCCACCACCGAGGTGATCAAGACCGGCCCGCTGGTATTGTGGCCCGGCAAGCGCCAGGCGCTGTGGCAGGGGCGGGAGCTGGGGGTAACCAGCACCGAGTTCAGCCTGCTCGAAGAGCTGGCCCGCAGTGCCGGGCAAGTGGTGAGCAAGCAGGACTTGTCGCTCAATGCCCTGGGCTGCCCGTTGACCCGCTATGACCGGCGTATCGACGTCCATATCAGCAGCATCCGCCAGAAGCTCGGCCCGCGGCCTGACGCCAAGGCGTGGATTCAGAGCGTGCGTGGGCTCGGCTATCTGTTGATCGCGGAATGATGAAACCCAGCCGGCTGTTCTGGAAACTGTTCCTGGCCTTCTGGCTGGCTACCAGCCTGACGTTTTTTGTCGGTATCGGCATTATTACCTTGAGTCGCCAGGGCCCTGGCAATCCGCATCTGGATACCATTCTTGAAAGCGAGGAACAGTTGCTGCGCCAATTTGGTGTCGAGGCCGGCAAGCAGTTGCTGCAGGTATGGCACCACCCCGATGACGAGGCCATTGCAGTGTATGACAGTGGCGGCCGACTGCTGGCCGGGCTGCCGATCGTGAATCCGGCGTTTGAGCGCACGGTGATCAGCAAGGAAGGCCTCAGCCTGTCTCTCAGGTCGACGCGAGTACCGGGTAATGGTGGTGGCGGGGAAGGAGGGCCGGGGCTGATGCCATTGCTTATCGGCACCGTGATGAGCGCGCTGTTCAGCAGCTTTATGGCTTTTTATCTGGCCTGGCCGCTGGCTTATTTGCGCCGGGCGATGAGCGATGTGGCCCAAGGGCGATTCGAAACCCGGGTAAAGCCGTTTATGGGCGCGCGACGTGATGAAATTGTCGACCTGGCCGAAGACTGCGACCGTATGGCCAACCAACTCAAGCTGCTGGTTGATGCCCAGCAACACTTGTTGCATGACATCTCCCATGAATTGCGTTCGCCCCTGACACGCATGCAGGCCGCCATCGGGTTGTTGCATCAAAACCCGTCCCGCGCCGATATGGTCGAACGCATCGAGCGCGAATCGCAGCGCATGGACACCCTGATCGAAGCCCTGCTGACCCTGGCCCGGGTGCAGGGGCGGCCCGAGAGCATCGCACGCGAGCCGGTGGACATCATCGAGTTGTTGCACTTGATAGTCGAAGACGCGCAGTTCGAAGCGGGCATCAAGGGTTGTCGGGTGATCCTGGAAGGGTGCCCGTCCTTTGTCAGCCGGGTCAGTGGCGAGTTGTTGTATCGCTGCTTTGAGAACGTGATCCGCAATGCAGTGCGCCATACCCGTGCCGACAGCACGGTGCTGGTAATGGCTGAAGCCAGCCCGGCGGGCCACTGCCTGACAGTACGGATCAGCGATCAGGGTCCGGGTGTTGAAGAATCGCGGTTGCAGCGGATTTTCGACCCGTTTGAGCGGGGTGTCAGTGAGACGGGTAGCGGTTTTGGCCTGGGTCTGGCGATTGCTTCAAGGGCGGTGGAAATGCACGGCGGCAGCATCAAGGCGAGCAACCTGCCGGGAGGCGGCTTGAGCGTGGCAATCACCTTGCCGCTGTAGATACCCTGTTGCAGGTCAAGCCCTATTGTGGGAGCGAGCCTGCTCGCGAACGACCTTCGCGAGCAGGCTCGCTCCCACAGTTGCAGTGTTCCTGTAGATACTACGGGATCGCCGGGGATCTTTACACGAAATTACATTGCCTTGACGGCCCTGTACGCCATGCCCCCGTAGACTTTACCGCTCAATATCGAGCGGAGTTGGGCATGTTTCTGGTGCATAAAAAAGGGTTCGTTGCTGGCAAGAAAATGGTCGATGGCCTGGTGCCTTATGACTTTTTTTGCGAGGACAATCCGGCCATCAATCTGTTTGTGTTTACCGGTGCCGGCGCGTTGGGCAAACCGGTAGAAGAGCAGACGCTATGGGGCTTTACCCGCCTTGAACGCTTTGAAGCGCTGAGCAGTACCCTGGTCGCCAACAAAAAGAACCAGGGCTGGTTTCAAAGCGTCAATGTGCTCACCGGGCCCGCACAGAACGGCACCCAGACAGTGAAGTTCCAGCGGGTGCTGAAGATCATCAAGCATGTCAGCGTCAACAATCGCGTAGCCAGCAAGGCGGGCTACGAGATCCTGACCGAAGAGGGCGACACCTACTTCACCCTCAGGCATGCAGCGGGGCATAGCGCCCAGACCGTGATTTACGCCGCCGATCAGTGACCCAGCGGATTGCGGCTGTGGCTGCCGTTGACCAGACGCTCGATACCCAGCGGGTTGGCGTTTTTCAGCGCATCCGGCAGCAGGCTGTCAGGGTAGTTCTGGTAGCACACCGGGCGCAGGAAACGGTCGATGGCCAGGGTGCCGACCGAGGTGCCACGGGCATCTGACGTCGCCGGGTAAGGCCCGCCATGCACCATCGCGTCACACACCTCGACACCGGTAGGGTAGCCATTGAGCAGCAGGCGCCCGGCCTTGTGCTCCAGCACGGGCACCACCTCGGCGAAGGCTTCAAGGTCGCCAGGTTCAGCAATCAGCGTAGCTGTCAGCTGCCCATGCAGGCTGTGCAGCGCTTGCAGCAACTGCGCCTTGTCCGCGATCTCGACCACCAGGGTGGTTGGCCCGAAGACTTCCTCCTGCAACACCTCGGCACCACCGATCAACAGGCTGGCACTGGCCTGGAACAACTGCGGGCTGGCCTGGTTGCCCTGTTGCGGCGCACCGGCAAGGTGGCGGATGCCATCGACCTGGGCCAGACGCTGGATGCCTTTGCTGTAACTGGCCAGGCCCCCGGCGTTGAGCAGTGTTTGCGCCGGTTGAGCACTGAAGAACTGGCCAAGCGCGGCGACAAAGGCGCTGAATTCGGGGGAGCGGATACCCAGTACCAGACCGGGACTGGTACAGAACTGCCCGGCGCCAAGCATCACCGAACTGCCCAGCTCCTGTGCGATCTGCTCGCCACGCTTGAGCAGTGCCTGGGGTAATACCAGCACCGGGTTGATGCTCGACATCTCGGCAAACACCGGGATTGGCTGGGGTCTGGCGGCGGCCATATCGCACAGGGCACGGCCACCGGACAACGAACCGGTAAAGCCGACGGCCTGAATGGCCGGGTGCTTGACCAGTGCTGCGCCCACACCCGCGCCGAAGATCATATTGAATACACCGGCGGGCATGTCGGTGCGCTCGGCAGCGCGCACTATGGCCAGGGCAACTTGCTCAGCAGTTGCCATATGCCCGCTGTGTGCCTTGAACACCACCGGGCAACCTGCGGCCAGTGCCGAAGCGGTATCACCGCCAGCGGTGGAGAACGCCAGCGGGAAGTTGCTGGCGCCAAACACGGCCACCGGGCCCACGCCGATGCGGCATTGACGCAGATCTGCGCGCGGCAGGGGCTGACGGTCCGGTAGCGCCTGATCGATGCGTGCGCCATAAAAATCGCCGCGCCGCAGTACGTTGGCGAACAGACGCATCTGCCCGCTGGTGCGTCCCCGCTCGCCCTGGATCCGGGCGGCAGGCAGGGCGGTTTCGCGACAGACGATGGCAACAAAGTCGTCACCCAGCGCGTCTATTTCTTCGGCGATAGCTTCCAGAAACTCGGCCCGGCGTGTGGCCGGCAAACTGCGAAAGGCCGGGAAGGCGGTATTGGCCGCGCTGACGGCGGCATCCACTTCGGTTTCGGTGGCCTGCACAAACGCGTATGGCAATGCCTCGCCAGTACTGGCATCCACGCTGTACAGGTGAACGGTGCCGGCGCCGCTGCGCTGACCGCCAATAAAGTTCTGGCCGGTGATGGGGAACATAGGGATTTCCTTTAGGTGGGAAGGCAGAGACGCGCTGTTGCGAGACGAATCATGTCGCCGCTGACGAGCGCAGCGAGGCTGCGGCAAGGCCCGAAGGGCCTTGAACAGGCAGGGGCCGCTAGCAGCCTCGCTGCGCTCGTCAGCGGCTACAGGGGATTGCCACCCAAGTACAGGCAGTGGCAGCGTTTTCGCCGCCTATTGTCGTTATAAGTTGCACCGCAGTTATCCCGATAGCGAGCCATAAGGGCTCTTTCAGGCGACCACTGTAGGTTTTGTCGGGGGCACTGCCCAATGACGAATATTGATTGGCCGATAACCAGCGCTCATCCCTCAGGCGCGCGCGGCATCCCAAGTGCTCATCACCTGGGTGATCGCAGCGTCCAGTACGGCATGGGCTACACCATCCCGGGCCAGGGTGGTCAGGCCCAGCAGAAAACTCTCGAACACCGTGGCCAGCGCTCGCGGATCAGTCTGGGCGGCAAGCTCACCCTCGCGGATGGCGCGCTCGACACAAGCCATAAACCCGGCCCGGTTACGCGCCCTCGCTTCGGCCAGAGGGGCGCTTATCGCCACCGCTTGAGCTGAACTGGCACTCATCAGCCCCAGAGCGACCAGACAACCCGGTGGGTGACCCGGCTCACATTGCATTTTGGCGGAGCTGCGCAACGTTCGCTCGATCGCTTCGCGTGGGGGCAGGTGAGTGTCGAACAGGCTTTCGGTGACCCTGCCGTGGCTGTTCAGGTAGCGCGTCATGACCTCTTTGAACAGCGCCTCCTTGGAGCCGAAAGCTGCGTAAAAGCTGGGCGCGGAAATGCCTGAGCCCATATTGGCCTTGAGCTGGCTCAGCGATGTCGAGTCATAACCGTGCTCCCAGAACAGGTGCATGGCCTGGGTGATTGCCGCGTCCCGATCAAATGTGCGCGGGCGTCCCATCTGTGCCATTTGAGTCTCCTTCGTAGCGAGATATAAATACTAGTCGATACAAAAGTCATTGACCAATATTTCCCGTCGCCCTACATTTGTACCTATCGATACATAACTAGCAGGAGCAGGGCATCCATGGGCAAAGAGCAAAACACCACTGAGCGATTACCCATGGGCGCGCTGCTGGCGCTGGCCATGACCGGTTTTATTTGCATTGTTACCGAGACCTTACCCGCAGGCCTGTTGCCGCAAATCAGCAGCGGCCTGCAAGTGTCATCGGCGCTGGCGGGGCAGATGGTTACGGTCTACGCGCTGGGCTCTCTGCTGGCGGCGATCCCGTTGACCATCGCGACCCAGGGCTGGCGGCGTCGCAACGTACTGCTGCTGACGATTGTCGGGTTTCTGCTGTTCAATTCGATTACCGCGTGGTCGTCTCAGTATGGCGTGACCCTGATTGCACGTTTTTTTGCCGGCGCATCAGCCGGGTTGGCCTGGAGCCTGTTGGCAGGTTATGCGCGGCGCATGGTTGCCCCGCAGTTGCAGGGCCGGGCCATGGCGGTGGCGATGGTGGGCACGCCGATTGCCCTGTCACTGGGTGTGCCATTGGGCACCTGGCTGGGTGCGCTGGTAGGGTGGCGTACGGCATTTGGCCTGATGTCGGCCTTGACCCTGGTGCTGATGGCCTGGGTAGTGCTCAAGGTGCCTGATTACCCAGGGCAGTCTGCTTCGCAACGTATCGGCTTGCGACAGGTGCTGCTGACACCGGGAGTGCGCTCCGTGCTTGCCGTGGTACTGACCTGGATGCTGGCGCACAACATGCTCTACACCTATATCGCGCCTTTCGTGGCATCGGCGGGCCTTGCCGATAAGGTCGATATTGTGTTGCTGGTCTTCGGATTGGCGGCGCTGCTGGGAATCTGGCTGACCGGGCGACTGGTAGACCGGCATCTGCGCAAGGCAGTCATGGCTTGCCTGGCGACATTTGCTGCGATTTCGCTGCTGTTCGGTTTCTTCTCGCAGTCGGTGGCTGTCGTATATGCAGGGATTTTTGTTTGGGGGTTGTCCTTTGGCGGTGCCGCCACTCTGCTGCAAACCGCTCTGGCCGATGCGGCAGGCGAGGGCGCCGATGTTGCGTTGTCGATGAACGTGGTGGTGTGGAACAGCGCTATTGCCGCGGGGGCATTGACCGGTGGCATATTGCTCGATCAATTCGGGGTGAACGTCTTCCCCTGGGTGTTGCTGGTGTTGTTGCTGGTCGGGCTGGGGATCGTGTTCAGTGCCCGTGCCCATGGTTTCCCGCAAGGGCACCGGCAGGCGGGGGCGGCGGTTGTCGGTCATTAGGCCGATAGCCGTGTTGGTCAGGCAGCGACTACCAATCGTGCCCGGTTTCCAACGCGTTATCAGCTGACCTGGCCACCACCTTCAAGTACATCATCTTCGGTATTCAGGGCGGTGATTACGGCGATGCGCAACCCTTCCACCTGGGTGGCCAGTGCCATGGACGGGCCACCAGCCACCACCGCCTGTTGCGGCAGAGGCGGGACGTGGATAAAACCACCGCGTACGCCGGTCCCGTCCAATGCATGCTGTAGGCAATAGAACACCTGATTGCAGACAAAGGTGCCCGCCGTATGGGAAACCGACGCGGGAATCCCGCTGGCCCGGATCGCCCGCACCATTGCCTTGAGCGGCAAGGTACTGAAATACGCCGCTGGCCCTTGCGCCACCACGGGTGTATCGATCGGCTGATAGCCAAGGTTGTCAGGGATGCGGGCGTCGTTGATATTGATCGCTACCCGCTCGATGCAGATGTCCGTGCGACCGGGGCCAAGCCCGACGGCGATCACCAGCGTCGGGGTGAACTCCTGCAGAAGTTGGCTCAGTCGCTCGGGCGCTCCGGCGAACGTACAGGGCAACTGACGGGCGATGATCTGCATATCGCCCTGCAAGGTGCCGTCCAGAAGGCGTACGGCCTCCCAGGACGGGTTGACGGTGTCTTGGTCGAACGGTTCGAAACCGGTCAGCAGTACAGTGCGCATGCTGTTCTCACATCAGTACGTAAAGAAGCACGATATTGACCACCAGCATCATCAGAGCGGTGGGCATTTGAGCCTTGATCACGGCGTATTTGTCCGGCAGCTCCAGCAGGGCCACGGGCACGATATTGAAGTTGGCTGCCATTGGCGTCATCAGCGTGCCGCAGTAGCCGGAAAACATGCCGATTGCCGCCATGACAGCCGGGTTGGCATCGTAGATGCCGACCAGTACCGGCACGCCGACCCCGCCGGTCATGACCGGGAATGCAGCAAAACCGTTGCCCATGATGACCGTGAACAGCGCCATGCCCAGCACGTAGACCATCACCGCTACCAGGCGATAGTCCATGTTGATATAGGCGGTGGTGACATGAGCAACGGCGGTACCGACCCCGGCGTCATTGAACAGCAGGCCAAGCATGGCCAGCATTTGCGGCAGCACCATGGTCCAGCCCAGGGCTTCGGTCAGGCGGCGCGATTCACGCAGGCCTTGCAGCGGCGTATCACGGGTCAGGATGCAGGCCAGAACCAGGGCCACCATGCAGCCGATGCCCAGGGACACGAACGTGGTGTTTTTCGGGTCAAGCAGCGGTACGCCACCGATCTGGGTGTTTTTCAGCAGGATCGAACCGATCACGGTCACCAGCGGAATCGACAGGGCCGGGATAAACAGCTTGTGCCCCAGACGGCCAGCACTGGCCCGTGCAGCCTTGACATGCAACTCGGCGTGGGTGCCTCGGCCAACACCGCCAATGCCGGCAATGCCGGCCATGACCAGCACGCCAATACCTACCACGAACGGCGAAAGGCGATCGCCAATCAGGAACACCATGGCGAACAACGCCCAGAACAGGCCACTAGTCCAGCGTTTGGGGTGGGTGCGGTCTGTCAGGATCATGCCGGCGGTGATCAGCAGCAGCACTCCGGCCAGCCAGTAGAAGTACTCAATAGAAATAATCATCGTGCCAGCTCCTGAGCTGCGTCAACTTCTTCCCGGGCAACTTCGGCCATGCTGCGCTCCAGCATCAGGTCAAAGCGATACAGGCGCAGGGCATGCACGATAAAGGCGCAAATCGCCGTCGGAATTCCCCAGAAAGCGATGTGCAGCGGCTCGACATCAAGCCCCGAACCCAGCAGGAAGGTGTGCATCAGTGCGATTGCGCCGAAGGCCACAAACACGTCTTCACCAAAAAACAAGCCGATGTTGTCGGTGGCGGCACACATGGCCAGGACTTTCTGCCGCACAGGAGCAGGCAGCTTGCCGTACTTGTTCTCGGCTGCGCCCTCGGCCATCGGGGCCAGCAGCGGGCGGACCATTTGCGGATGCCCGCCCAGACTGGTCAGGCCTACAGCAGCGGTGGTCTCACGCACGAACAGGTACATAATCAGCAACCGGCCGACCGTTGCGCGCTGGAAGCTGGCGATCCAGTTTTGCGCGTGCAGACGCAGGCCGTGACGCTCCAGCAAGCCGATCACGGCCAGGGGCAGCAGCAGAATCAATTGCAGGGCGCGGGTTTGCAGGAAGCCTTCACCCATTTCACTGATGATTTTTTCCAGCGGGAAGTTGGCAGCAAGGCCGGTGACGATAGCCGCCGCGCTGACCACCAACAGTGGGTTAAAGCGCAGCACAAAGCCGATGATGATGACGAACACGCCAATCAAGGGCCAAAGGTTTACGACGGTTTGCATGAGGGGGCAATCCCTTTAGCTGATTGCCGCAGCACCAGGGCAGGCTGGTGAGGGCAAGTCGAAAGCGGTCAGGCACACTTTCGAAAAATCGGTACGCTGCCGGACTCAGCGTGTTTTTTTATTGTTGAGACCCTATGGGCCTCATTGCCCGATATGGTTGGTGGCTTTGGGTTGTGCGTCCAGTCAATAAAAGTTGTCACCCCCGAACAGAAAAGTTTTATCAATCACCGACTTAAGCCGACTGGCCTGTCCCTGCAGCAAGGGTTTACAGTGCTGCCCTGGTTTTGATTGGGTGGGGCGTCCTGTATGAATATGCGATTTCTTCTGACATTCGTCTGGGTAGCGCGCCTTGGCAGTTTTCGGCTGACCGCCGAAAAGTTATCCAGTACCCAGGCAGCCATTTCGAGCCGTATTTCAGTCCTCGAAACCGAGCTTGGCGTGCAGTTGTTCCAGCGCGATTCCCGTGGTGTCAACCTCACCCGTGAAGGCCATCAGGTGCTGGGTTACGCCGAAGAAATGCTGGCCACCCAGCAACGCCTTCTGCAATCGCTGGGGCAGGCGCACAGGTTTGCCGGGCGCCTGCGCATCGGCGTGATGGACACGGTTATCCATAGCTGGCTGAGCGATCTGATCAGTGCGCTGAGCCGCGACTACCCCCAGGTAGAGGTTGAACTGACCGCCGATACGGCGCTGAACCTTAATGAACAATTGCTTAAAGGTCAGCTGGACCTGATTTTTCAGACGGATTTATTGCGTGCCGACGGCGTGCGCAATGTACAACTGGCCAGTTACCCGTTGAGTTGGATTGTGGCCAGGGACGCAGCTCTGAACCGCAGCTACCGTGACCTGGCGGATCTTTGCGAGGAGCGCTTGCTGACCTTTTCACGCTTGTCGCGGCCGCATCAGGACATGCTCAATTTTCTGCATCAGCACGATATTGCCGCGCCACGCATCAGCTGCATCAACTCGGTGGCGGCGATTATCAAACTGGTGGCGGACGGCTTTGGCATCGGTGCCCTGCCGCCGGTACTGGTCAGTCGCGAATTGCAGAGCGGGGCCATGATTGCGTTGCCGATCGAGACTGCACCGGGCTTTGCGGTATACGCCAGTTGGCGCACGGGGGCGGGGCTGGAGCTGAATGAGGCGGTGGTCAACCTGAGTCAGGCGGTTGTTGCCGAGTACCAACACAGCGTTGAGCCTGGGCATTTTGTGCTGCCGGGCATCTGATCCGTATTTTTTCGCGTTATCTGCACCTGTTATGTGTGCAGTTTGCGGCGCAAAATTTCCTCCAACCTTCCGAGACAGACGAGGACGCGACTACACAGCAGTACCTGTGTGTGGTCGGCAGCTGTTCTGCGCCTGTTTTATGACGAACGACTGACGGGGAAACATCATGAACAAGATGGCTTGGTTTTTGGGCGGTTTTTTGGTGCTGACCATCGGCATCGGTATTTTGGCGACAATTCCGCCGGGTTGATAAATGCATGATGTGATGTAGCCGCTGATGAGCGGAGCGAGGCTGCGACCGCTCGCGAAGCGATCGTAAGACCTGGGCACGCGGTTGATCAGAAGCATCGCATGCACTGACTTCACGACGGCTCCGCCGCCGATCGTAGCCTCGCTCCGCTCATCAGCGGCTACAACGCCTGATTGATATCCGCCAGCAAATCGGCGACATCCTCCAGCCCCACCGCCAGGCGCACCAATCCCTCACTTATTCCGTGTCGTGCCCGTTCCTCCAGGGTGTAGGTGGAGTGGGTCATGCTCGCGGGATGCTGCGCCAGTGACTCGGCCCCCCCCAGGCTGACCGCACGGCTGAACAATTGCAGGGCATTCATAAAACGCTGTCCTGCAGCCATGCCGCCCTTGAGCTCAAAGGCAATCATGCCCCCCGGCAGTTTCATCTGCCGGGACGCCAGCTCGTATTGCGGGAAAGAGGGCAGGCCGGGGTAGGCCACCCATTCCACGGCAGGGTGATCCTGCAACATATGCGCAATGACCTGGGCGCTGCTGCAATGGCGATCCATGCGCAGGGCCAGGGTCTTGATACCGCGCATCAGCAAATGCGCATCATGGGGCGACAAGACTGCCCCGGTCAGGTCCTTCAAGCCTTGCAGACGGATCCGGTCAGCCAGGAGCTGGCTGGTGACCACCATGCCAGCGGTGATATCACTGTGCCCGCTCAGGTACTTGGTGGCCGAATGCACCACCACGTCGGCGCCCAGTTCCAGTGGACGCTGCAGATAGGGCGTGCAGTAGGTGTTGTCGATCACCACGAGCAGGTTGTCATGTGTGTGGGCAATCCGCGCTACGGCAGGGATGTCCACCAGTTGCATATTCGGATTGGCCGGCGTCTCGAAGTAGATCATGCGGGTTGCAGGGCTGATCGCGGCTTGCAGTTCGGCCGGGTTGGCCATGTCCACATGTTTGACTACCACCCCGAATTCACCGATGCCGTGGTGCAGCAGGGCAAAGGTGCAGCCATACAAGGTGCGGTTGACGATGATTTCATCGCCGGGCCGCAGCAGGGTCCAGAATGTTGCGGCGATCGCGCCCATGCCGGAACTGAACGCCACACCCGCTTCGCCGTTTTCCAGCGCCGCCATGCGTGCTTCCAGCAGGGCCAGGGTGGGGTTGGAAATGCGGGTGTAAAAATGCCCGTGCTCTTCACCGGAAAAACAGCCTGCGCCGTATTCGGCCGTGGCAAAGGCAAAGGTTGAGGTCATATAAACAGGGGGGATAACCGCGCCGTTGTGTTCCAGCGGGTTATAACCGTAGTGGATGGCGCGAGTAGAAAAGCCGAAGTTGTTGTTCTTATCGTTCATGGTGAACTCTCCGATATTTCCTACAATGCTATGCTTTAAATGAACGTGGAAAATTCCAAATTTACCTGTAAATACACCACTTACCAGAACAAAAAACCGCCACGCTGACCGCTAGGGGCAAAACATGCCAAACGCTCTGGACAGAACCGATAAAGCCTTGCTTTGCGCACTGCAGGGCAATGCGCGACTTACCGTTGCAGAGTTGGCCGAGAGTGTCTCACTGACCACCTCGCCGTGTTGGCGACGGGTCAAAATGCTGGAAGAGAGCGGGATCATTACGGGCTATCAGGCGGTTCTTTCGCCAAAGGAACTGGGATACGGGGTCACGGCGTTTGTCAGCATCATGATGGCCTCTCACTCGCAAGAACTGGCCAGAAGCTTTGAACAACGGTTATTGGAAATTCCCGAAATCGTCGCGTGTCACAACGTGTCGGGTCGTTACGACTTTTTATTGGAAGTCGTGGCCAGGGATCTCGAATCCTTTGGCGAATTTGCCCGTGAAGTCCTGCAGACATTGCCCGCGGTCAAAGAGATTTACTCGAGTTTTTCGTATAAGTCGGTCAAGCCAAGGCGAGAGGTGCCTGTTGAAGGTTGAGTGCATCAAGGGTGCATTCAAGTCGTATCTGTAAAATAACTTTTCGATGAGTTGTAAGTGTTTTCTTTGAGTAGAGTAGTTCTGGCCTGATTACTCTTTTGGTGACGGCAGGTGCGTGGCTTTAGTGCTTGGCTTTTACTTTTAATTACATTGATTAAGAGTAAATCCCCATGTTGAGCCGCGAAGTAATGCTCCAGCTGTTCCCCAAAAGTACGGCCTGCGTCGATCTGTATTTGCCCCTTGTGCAGGCCGTTAGCCGTCAAGTGTTGATCAATACCCCCCGACGCCTTGCTGCATTTCTAGCTCAGGTAGGCCATGAAAGTGCAGGGTTCACGGTACTTGTCGAAAACCTTAATTACAGTGCAGGTGGCCTCGCGGCCACCTGGGGCTCCCGCTTTGCGCAGAAGGATGGCGAAGGTCAATACATTACCGTAACGGACGGCAATCGCTCCCGGCGCGTACCCAATACTGACGCGCTTATGCTTCAGCGCCGGCCGCAGGCGATTGCAAACCGGGTCTACAGCAACCGCCTGGGCAATGGCTCAGAGGCGTCGGGGGAAGGCTGGTTATATCGGGGCAGGGGATTGATTCAAGTCACCGGTAAAACCAACTACTGCCAGTGCAGCCAGGGGTTGTACGGGGATGAGCGCTTGCTCACCAGCCCGCAACTGCTGCAAGAGTGGCAATGGGCAGTAGCGTCGGCGGGCTGGTACTGGAACTCGCGCAGTATAAATACCCTGGCAGACGGGGAGGATTTTGAACGCGTAACAAGAGCTATCAATGGTGGTCTCAATGGTCACGCCCAGCGTGCGGCGCTATACCGCAAGGCACTGGTTTTATTGCACGCCTGAGCGGTTCAATCAGGCCATAATGCCCGCGCAGTTTGTTCGCAGCCATCAGGAGCCATAGATCAGTGATGTTCGAGATAAAGCCGATTAACCCCGAGACATATCGTCAGCAAACTCGCCGCAGTACGCTGTATATCGCGTTGACGTTTGTCTTGCTAGCGCTGCTGTTGTCAGGTGTGCTGGTCATGGTTTTGGGTGTCGCCGGTGGCGACAATTTTCGCCTGAATCTGGCCGGGGTCATTGTTGCCCTGATCACGACCTTCCTGCTGGTGCGCTACCTGTTCTGGTCTCAACCCTGGATGGCGCCCGCAGTCTACGGCTGGCAACTCAAGCGTAGCCTGATGAAGGTCACCAATGTCATGCATCACGTAACGGCGGGAGTCATGGCGGGGGATGTGGCGGCGATGAAGCTGCTGCGCTTCTATCATCTGGGCGTGACCCAGATGTACCAGCTGGACGCCAATTCCAGCGCGTTAAGCCAAATGGTTCGCGAGATCGATTTGCACAAGGCACGTCTTGAAGCACTGGGCATCGACACCGGGCAGACCCGGCTCGATCCGCAGTGGATTGATGCGGTGAAAAAGTTTGCGCCGCTGAAGTAATGCTGCTCACCAGATCTGCGCTGTTTGAGTGGGAGCGAGCCTGCTCGCGAAGTTCGTAAACGACAGGCTTTCTTTACGCGATTATGGCGATGATCGGGAGGTCTTCGCGAGCAGGCTCGCTCCCACCGTTGGGGCACGCGAGCCTTATGGGTGGGGTTCAGCTTACGACGCGATAGCACGGCTCATAGGCCGCACCGCCTGGCAGTTTCATACGATGCTGCTCAACAAATGCCTGCAGCAGTTTGTCCAGAGGTTTCATCACGGCAGCGTCACCGTGGATCTCGTAAGGCCCGTATTGCTCGATCAGATGGATGCCTTTCTCTTTTACGTTACCCGACACAATCCCGGAGAAGGCCTGACGCAGGTTGATGGCCAATTCATGTGCTGGCATGTCGCTGCGCAGTTTCAGGCTGGCCATGTTGGCGTGGGTCGGGTCGAACGGGCGCTGAAAGCCTTCGTCGATTTTCAGTAACCAGTTGAAGTGGAAAGCGTCGTTGCGCTCGCGGCGGAATTGTTTAACCGCCTTGAGCCCGGCGGTCATATGACGGGCCACTTCGGCCGGGTTGTCGATGATGATCTGATACTGCTGTTGCGCTTCTTTACCCAGGGTAGCGCCGACAAACTCATGCAGTTGCTTCAGATAGGGTTCGGCTTCCTTGGGGCCGGTCAGGACAACCGGGAACGGCACATCTTTGTTCTCCGGGTGCATCAGAATGCCCAGCAGGTACAGGAATTCTTCTGCCGTGCCAGCACCGCCCGGGAAGATAATCACCCCGTGACCGACCCGCACAAAGGCCTCAAGACGCTTTTCGATATCCGGCAGAATGACCAGTTCATTGACGATGGGATTCGGCGCTTCGGCAGCAATGATGCCCGGCTCGGTCAGGCCCAGATAGCGGCCACCGGTCAGACGTTGTTTGGCGTGGGAAATGGTCGCGCCCTTCATTGGCCCTTTCATCACACCGGGACCGCAGCCGGTACAGATATCCAGGCTGCGCAGGCCCAGTTCGTGGCCGACCTTTTTGGTGTATTTGTACTCTTCGGTATTGATGGAGTGGCCACCCCAGCACACCACGATTTTCGGTTCGACGCCCGGGCGCAACGTGCGGGCATTGCGCAGCAAGTGGAACACGTAGTCGGTGATGCCCGCCGAGCTGCTCAGGTCAATGCGTGGGCTGTCCAGGCCGCTCTGGGTGTAGACGATGTCGCGCAGGGCGCTGAAGAGCATTTCACGGGTACTGGCGATCATTTCGCCATCGACAAATGCATCGGCAGGGGCGTTGAGCAGTTCAAGCCGCACGCCGCGGTCTTGCTGGTGAATCCGCACCTCGAAGTCCTGATAGGCCTCAAGGATGGTCTTGGCGTTATCGACGTGAGCGCCGGTGTTGAGGATAGCCAGTACGCACTGGCGGAAAAGCGTGTAGCTGGTGCCTGAGCCAACCTCGCTCAGCTGTTGTACTTCACGTTGGGAAAGTGTTTCCAGGCTGCCTTTCGGGCTGACCGAGGCGTTGATGACTTGTCTTTGGACCATTGCGAGCTTCCTTGAGCGGGGTCGAAAAATTGCTTGGCGCAGCTTTTGAATTCATGTCATCAGTGCGAGCGAGGCGTCCCGACTCTTGCGTCTTTGGATTGCATTTCTGTAAGCATAGTAGCCTTGGTCCTGTAATTAAAAGAGCCGCAGTTAACTCCAGTTACAGTACCAGCAGTGAGCACGGCAGCGATAAGGTAACCTCGCAAGTTACTGAAACAGAAAATGGACTGGCAGATGATCATCACCACCACACACAGCATTGACGGCAGAAAAGCCACTGAATACCTGGGGATTGTCAGTGCCGAATCGGTTCACGGCATCAATGTGGTACGAGACTTTTTTACCGGAGTACGCGACTTTTTTGGTGGACGCTCTCAGACGCTGGAGCGAGCACTGAAAGAAGCGCGAGCAGAGGTCACGGACGAAATTCGTGACAGGGCCAAAGCCATGGGAGCGGATGCGATTATGGGGCTGGGGTTTGAAATCAGCATGCCGTCAGGGCGTGGCGGCATGCTGGTGGTGTTTGCCACGGGCACGGCTGTGCGCTTGAACTGAGGCACCAGGATTCGACCGCACAGGGCGGTCGAATGGGCTTTACGAATTAAACCGTTTTCGCCAAAGGTACGCCTGCAGTGGTTTTGGACAGCGCGTCCTGCAGTTTTTGCTCTTGTTCCGGGGACAGGGAGGTACGCAGGACCTTGCCCTTGAAGTCCGAGTCTTCCAGTTCTTTCAGCACTTTTTCCGGCTGGAATTTGCGCAGCAGAACGAACAGGGCCGAGGAATCATTCGGAATGGTCTCGCTCAATGACTTGATGAAATCATCATCGATCCCGTAATCGCTCAATGAGCCCGACAAAGCGCCGGTACCGGCACCCAGTGCGCCGCCGATGGCAAAGCCTGCCAGCGGGTTGAGAAACAGCAGCCCGACCAGTGCGCCCCACAGGCCGCCGGTGACCAGGCCTGAAGTAGCCCCGATCGCTGTCAGGTTAACGCTTTGCTTGATATGGATCTTGCCTTCGGCATTACGCACCACAATCACCGCATCTTCCAGCTCGACCAGATGCTCCTTGCTCAGCGAAACCATCTTGGTGAGGGCACGATCTGCTTTTTCGGTGTCTGAAAATCCCACTACGATTAAATCGGACATGTCTTTCATTCCTTGACGGTACAGGTCCAGCCCGGCGAAGGGCTGAAGGGTGGAGGGGTTTCTCAAGGCGGCACAATGCAAACACCCTGGCGCGCAGTGGTTCAGCTTTCTGGAGCCTGCTGCGAGGAATGAGCGTGGTCGCTAACCTTGAAACGGTCAAGTCGACGAGACATATCTCTTGATAAAGAGAGGGGTGCGGCAAGGGGATAATGCCGTGGCAGGTGCAGTGTGCAAATGATTTGAGGAGGGCTGGCTGAGCAGCCCTGACCTCAAGCCTTGGGCTGATACCTCACAGGCTTATGGCTGTTCGTTCTTTTCAGGTGCATTCAGGCCGGCCTGGATACGTTGGTAAATTTCTTCACGGTGAACGGCTACATCCTTCGGCGCATTGATGCCGATTCTGACCTGTTGTCCGCTGACACCTAAAATAGTGATCGTAATATCGTCACCGATGTTTATGCTTTCACCAACTTTGCGGGTGAGTATCAGCATTTTTTTCTCCTTGATGGCTTTGTAAGGCACGTCTCTGAGACGGTGCGGCTTCGGTCATGACTACAGAATACTGCTAAGTACGTATTATTGCGCCGCTCATTACAGACGACATGGCCAGAGGTTTAATTCCCTTTACGGGGAAAATTCTCGCGCATAAGCCTTAAATTGGGGCACTTTGGATTTGTTCAAGGAGAGCAAGGCCGCTGCCCCAGTGATAAAATCTACCCATTCAAACAGACAGGGGAAACGCAGTGCGTATAGTCATCGTGATGACAGCAATATTGGCCTTGACGGCTTGCGGTCAGGAGTCTAACGATAAAATCCAGCGGGCTAAAGCAGCTTCTGAAGCAACGATGGCCCAGGCCCCTGTTGCTCACTGGGCTTTGGAGATCACTGAAGGCCAGAGAGCGACCATTCCGGACACGACCGGCAGGCTTCTTGACAACGGTTTTACTCCTTACATTTACGAGAGTGGCGGGGTTCAGCACTTCCTGATCGGACCATTCACCACCCAGGCTCAAGCGCTTGAGGCCCAGCAAAAGATGAAACTCAAGCCCAAGCTGGACGGTATTGAAACCAACGTGATCGAACTGCCCGCCGCGAAATAGTCTGATACAGCGTCGGGTACCCGCCTGAGCTTAGCTGCCGCTGGCGTTATTCGACGCTTTGTGCAGGAAATATTTGTTCACTCGGCGCACATCAGAGCAACACGACGGCAAGGGCCATCGCCATGAGCAATCACAAGATCGAAATTCGACGCAGCAATGTCGAAAAAATCCTTCTGGGGGCTGAAAAGGTTTTTGCCGAAAAAGGCTTTGCCGGTACGGCGATGGCGGACATTGCGGCGCAAGTCCAGTTGCCACGTTCCAACCTGCATTACTACTTCAGCACCAAGACGGATCTTTACAGCGCGGTATTGCTGGGGTTGCTGGAAGTGTGGAAACAGGATGCGCTGTGTTTCGAGACCTACGACGATCCTCGTCTGGTATTGAGCAGTTACATTCGTGCCAAAATGCACCACTCACGTACCCGGCCCCATGGCTCCAAAGTCTGGGCCAATGAAATGATCCATGGCGCCCCGACCCTGGGTCTTGCGCTTGATGCCAGTTTGTATGACTGGGCCAAGATCAAGGAGGCGAAAATTCGCCAATGGGTGCAAGACAAGCGAATCCTGCCTGTTGAGCCGTCCAGCCTGCTGTATATGATCTGGGCATCAACTCAGCATTACGCTGACTTTGACCATCAAGTGATGATCATCAACGATCACCAGCCGTTGTCCGATATCCAGTTTGAACGTGCGGTGCAGACCGTCACCAGCGTGATCCTGCGCGGGATCGGGCTGGAGCCGTAAGCAACCCTGCTTATCGATCGTGTGGGAGCGGGCTTGCTCGCGATGGCATCACCCCGGTGTACCTGACACACCGCATTGCCTGCATCGCGAGCAAGCCCGCTCCCACAGGGTTGATTTACGAAGCCACGCAGTACGGGTTACGTGGGTCGTGGTTCCAGTCCAGAAATGGCAGGCCATTGTTGTGTGGCACCATCTCGATACAGTCCTGCACCGGGCAGGTTATCTGGCACAGGTTGCAACCCACACATTCATCGTCGATCACTTCATACCGATGTGTGCCGTCGGCCTGCTTCAAGCTGGCGATGGCCTGGTGCGAAGTATCTTCGCAGGCAATATGGCAGCGCCCGCAACCAATACAGGCGTCCTGATCGATCCTGGCGATAACCTGATAATTGATATCCAGATATTTCCAGTCAGTAGTGTTGGCCACTGCACGGCCGGAAAAGTCCTCCAGGCTGGTATAGCCTTGACTGTCCATCCAACGCGACAAACCGTCTTTCATTTCTTCAACAATTCGAAATCCGTGAAGCATCGCTGCGGTGCATACCTGTACCGAGCCACAGCCCAGGGCAATAAACTCTGCAGCATCACGCCAACTGCCAATGCCGCCTATCCCACTGATAGGCAAGCCTTTGGTCAGCGGGTCGCGGGCAATTTCCGCCACCATATTCAGGGCTATCGGCTTGACTGCCGAACCGCAATAGCCGCCGTGGGTGCTCTGGCTGCCCACTACGGGTAGCGCCACCATGCGTTCAAGGTCGACACTGGTGATCGAGTTGATGGTGTTGATCAATGACACCGCATCGGCGCCGCCACGATGGGCCGCCCGGGCGCTAAGTCGCACATCGGTGATATTGGGCGTCAGTTTGACGATCACCGGCAATGAACAGTAGGTCTTGCACCAGCGTGTGACCATTTCCACGTACTCGGGCACCTGGCCCACGGCCGCGCCCATGCCGCGCTCCGGCATGCCGTGGGGGCATCCGAAATTCAGCTCGATGCCATCGGCACCGGTGGCCTCCACCAGTGGCAGGATGTATTTCCAGGACTCTTCTTCGCAGGGCACCATCAGCGACACGATAAGGGCCCGATCCGACCAGTCCTTCTTGACCTGGGTGATCTCGCGCAAGTTGATTTCAAGGGAGCGATCGGTGATCAGCTCGATATTGTTGATGCCCATGACTTCGCGGTTGGGGCCGTAGTGTGCCGAGTAACGCGAGGACACGTTAACCGCGGCCGGGTCCTCACCCAGGGTTTTCCAGACCACGCCACCCCAGCCTGCCTCGTAGGCTCGTACCACGTTGTAGGCTTTGTCGGTAGGTGGCGCAGACGCCAGCCAGAACGGGTTGGGGGCCTTGATACCGGCGAAAACAATCGAGAGATCGGCCATTTATGCAGCCTCCTGATCAAGCATGAGTTGGGCATGCATGGCTTCTGCGGCCAGCTTGCCGTGTTGCACGGCCTGTACGGTCAGGTCTTGCCCCAGAGAGGTGCAATCGCCTCCGGCATACACACCGGGAATATTGGTGCGCAGGTGTTCGTCTACTTCGATGCGATCGCCCGCGCGCTTGAGTGTTTGCGCCAGCGGATCGCTCAGGGCTGCATCATCAAAGGCCTGGCCTATGGCCTTGAACACCGCGTCTGCGGCCAGCTCGAAGGTTTCACCGGTGGTCACCAGGCGCCCGTCTTCCAGGCGTGTGCGGGCAAAGCGCATGCCGCGCACCTTGCCGGTGTTGTCCAGCAACACGTCCTGTGGCTGTGCCCAGGTCATTAGTCGCACCTGATTGGCCTTGGCAATGTCCTGCTCGTGCCCGGTGGCGCCCATGTCCTGCAGCCCGCGGCGATACACCAGATTCACTTCGCGAGCGCCAAGACGGGCCATTTGCACGGCCATATCGATCGCGGTGTTGCCAGCGCCCAGCACAATGCAGCGCTCGGCCAGGGGTAGCCGGGTCAGGTCGTCGCTTTGGCGCAACTCGCGGATGTAGTCGGTGGCAGCCAGCAGCCCCGGAGCATTTTCATGGGGCAAACCCAGCTGGCGACTGGCAGCCAGACCCAGCCCGAGAAATACCGCATCGAATTGCCGGTGCAGTTCGCTCAGGCTCAAGTTGTCGCCCAAGCGCTGGCCGTGGCGCACTTCAATGCCGCCAACCTGCAGGACGAAATCCACTTCGCGCTGGGCAAAATCGTCCACCAACTTGTATTTGGCAATCCCGTACTCGTTAAGCCCGCCGGATTTCTCCCGCGCTTCGAAAATCACCACCTCATGCCCGTGCAGTGCCAGGCGATGGGCGCAAGCCAGCCCCGCAGGTCCGGCGCCGACCACCGCGATGCGTTTGCCGGTGGGCGCGGCACGCTTGAACGGATGCTCGCTGAACTGTGCATGATCGACCGCATAGCGCTGTAACAAACCGATCAGTACAGGCGCGCATTCCTGGCTGTTGTTGCGCACGCAGGCTTGCTCGCACAGTACTTCGGTAGGGCACACCCGGGCACAACTGCCGCCGAGGATATTGGCCGAAAGAATTTTCTGTGCTGCGCCCTGGATGTTTTCCTGTTGGATATTGCGAATAAACGACGGGATATCTATATCGCTGGGGCAGGCATTGACGCAGGGGGCGTCGTAGCAATACAGGCAACGTGAGCTTTCCAACACGGCCTGGCGAGCATTGAGGGGCGGCGCCAGATCGGTAAAGTGGCTGGCCAGCACCTGCGCAGATTTATGGGGGTGGGGTAAATGGTTCAAGGACTTGATCACGGTGCTTACCTCAGGGGTGAGGAGATCTTTGTGCCTCTGTCGGGCAGTGTTTTTATGCTCAGCGTTTAACAGGCACCGGTTGCTGATGCTCGGCGCGCTTTTTCAGCAAGTCGAACACCGCAGGGTAGGCCGGGCGTTCGATATAGCGACCGGCTCCGCGTTCGGCCCGCAGGTCACCGTCAACCCACACCAGGCGACCCTGACTGATGGTATGACTGGGCACACCGCGTACGGTCTTGCCTTCAAAGATGTTGAAGTCGACATTTTGATGGTGGGTTTTGGCGGAAATGGTGCGGGTGCCCTGAGGGTCCCATAGCACCAGGTCGGCATCGGCACCGACCCGGATCGTGCCTTTGCGCGGGTAGATATTGAAGATCTTCGCGGTGTTGGTGGAGGTCAGCGCTACAAACTCCTGCATCGACAGGCGCCCGGTATTCACGCCTTCATCCCACAGCAGCGCCATGCGGTCTTCGATACCCGCCGTGCCGTTGGGGATCTTGCTGAAATCGTCACGCCCGGCGGCCTTTTGTTCGGCGCAAAAGCAGCAGTGGTCGGTGGCGGTAGTGTGCAGGTTGCCCGATTGCAGGCCGTGCCACAGTGCCTCCTGATGCCCGCGAGGGCGGAAGGGCGGGCTCATCACGTAGCCTGCTGCCGTTTGCCAGTCGGGATGCTGGTACACGCTGTCATCCAGCAGCAAATGCCCGGCCAGTACTTCGCCATATACCGGTTGGCCCTGACTGCGGGCGTAGGTGATTTCGTCGAGTGCTTCACGGGTCGAAACATGCACCAGGTACAACGGTGTACCGAGGGTCTGAGCGATGCGGATCGCCCGGCTGGCAGCTTCGCCTTCCACCTGGGAGGGACGTGACAGCGGATGGGCTTCCGGCCCCGTCATGCCCTGAGCCAAGAGTTTGCGTTGCAGGTGGTGCACCAGTTCGCCATTTTCGGCATGCACGGTGGGCACTGCGCCCAGCTCCAGGCAACGCTCGAAGCTGGCCACCAGGGTGTCGTCTGCGGCCATGATCGCGTTCTTGTAGGCCATGAAATGCTTGAAGCTGTTGATGCCGTGATGGCTGACCAATTCGGCCATTTCTTCACATACCTGCTCGCTCCACCAAGTGATTGCGACATGAAAGCCATAGTCTGCTGCCGACTTTTCGGCCCAGCCCCGCCACTGATGAAAAGCCTCAAGCAGGGACTGCTGCGGGTTGGGAATGACAAAGTCGATAATCGATGTTGTACCGCCTGCCAGACCGGCCGCGGTGCCACTGAAAAAGTCTTCGCTGGCGACGGTGCCCATAAACGGCAATTGCATATGCGTGTGGGGGTCGATACCACCGGGCATCAGGTATTGGCCGCGACCATCGACAACTTCGCAGCCTGGGGGAACATCAAGATCAGTGCCAATCGCGCGGACCAGACCGTCAGCGCAATATACATCCGCACAATAACTTTCATCATGGGTCACAAGCGTAGCGCCACGGATTAACAGCGACATACGGAGTTCCTCGAAGGCTGACCGGCTAGAGCCGGTTCTAACTGTTGTTATTGAAATTTAGTGGGAAGTTTGCATTCCTGCCACTGGTGACAGGAATAAAATCTAGTGGGTTGTTGAAGAATGATCAAACTTTATTTTTAACGGGGTTAGATATGTATAACTATATGATTTTTAAAGTTAATTATTTTAAATCACCAAAATGATGCACGGCCTCACCATTTTGACGCACTTGACAGGATTCAAATATAAGCGAACTTTCTTATGCGAAATCAGGTGCTTGAGCTTGCGAATGAAGGGAGGTGAGTCGATTAAGTTAATAAGCACGCACCGAAGTGTTTCGTTTGGCGATATAAAAAAACTGATAAAGGCCTTTAACGGGAATGAGAGTCATTTGGCTGGTGTTTAAAACGGTTTTAAAAGCAGCGTGTTGCCAGACATGCAGGACGGTTTGAGCAGGCGAGGGAAGTAACACGGCACAGTTCTTGATTGTTGCTGCCATGACCGGGCGGGATAGGCAAGTAAGTGTCCAGGCAAGGGAGCGCTTTGTGTCCATACGCAGCGCCAGGCCGTTCAACCAGGAGCAGCACAACAAGAGAGTGATCGACTATGCAACCGAGCAGATCAAAAGTCACCGAACGTAACGGTTTGTACGAACTGGATGCCGGGCCTGAAGTCCTCGATAGCCCCCGGTACAACCACGATATCGCCCCCACCAAAGTTCATGAGCGCACCTGGAACAAGTGGCATATCACTGCCTTGTGGGTCGGCATGTCCATTTGCGTACCCACCTATACCCTGGGCGGGGTTCTGACAGCCTATTTCGGGCTTTCAGTGGGTGAGGCACTGCTGGCGATTCTGCTGGCAAATATCGTGGTATTGATCCCTCTGACTCTCAATGCCTTTGCGGGCACCAAATACGGCATACCCTTTCCTGTTTTGCTGCGTTCTTCCTTCGGCATTATCGGCTCCAACGTACCGTGTCTGATCCGTGCTCTGGTGGCCTGCGGCTGGTTCGGGATCCAGACACTGTTCGGCGGTCTGGCCATTCACCTGTTTCTGGGCTCGGTGTTCGAGGGCTGGAAAAGCCTGGGCGGTACGGGTGAAGTGATCGGCTTCATGATTTTCTGGGCGCTCAACCTGTGGGTGGTATTGCGCGGTGCCGAGTCGATCAAGTGGCTGGAAACCCTGTCTGCACCCTTGCTGGTACTGGTCGGTCTGGGCCTGCTGGTGTGGGCTCTGCCCAATGTGTCGATGAGTGAACTGCTGGCCCAGCCGCCCAAGCGCCCGGAAGGTGCCAGTGTGTACGGCTACTTCTTTGCCGGCCTGACTGCAATGGTGGGTTTCTGGGCCACCTTGTCCCTGAATATTCCGGACTTCAGCCGATACGCAAAAAGCCAGAAAGACCAGATCCTGGGGCAGATTTTTGGCCTGCCGCTGACCATGTTCCTGTTCGCCGCTCTGGGCGTGGTGATGACGGCAGCGTCCGAAAAACTGGTAGGCGTTACCGTATCCGACCCGGTCAGCCTGATCGGCCATATCCAGAGCCCGGGCTGGGTGGCACTGGCCATGGCGCTGATCATCATCGCCACGCTGTCGACCAATACGGCGGCCAATATTGTGTCGCCCACCAATGACTTCCAGAACATCGCTCCCAAGTTGATCAACCGCACCACGGCAGTGATCTTGACCGGCCTGGTGGGCTTGGCGCTGATGGCTCATGAATTGCTGAAGAAACTCGGCCTGCTGGTCTCGGATGTTAGCCTGGAAACCGTGTACTCCAACTGGTTGCTGGGTTACTCCAGCCTGCTTGGGCCGATTGCCGGGATCATGGTGGTCGACTATTTCGTTATCCGTCAGCAAAAACTCGACCTTGCCGGGCTGTACCGTGACGGGGTGTACCCGGCCTGGAACTGGAAGGGTTTTATCGCTTTTGGTGTACCTGTGGCGCTGACGTTGCTGTCGTTGGGCAGCAGTGCCTTCAGCTGGTTCTATGACTTCGGCTGGTTTACCGGGTCGTTGCTCGGGGCCGTGATTTATTACGGGTTGTATCGCCTGAACAGTCAGCAAGCAGAAGCCGTCAAAGGCACGGTTTGAAGCGCCTTCCTATAAAAACTGCCTGAGGAAACTATCATGAACGCCGCACACGACCTTCAGCAGCACCGCGCGCCATTGATCAACGGCGAGCGCCTGTGGGCCTCGTTAATGGAACTGGCCCAGCTGGGTGCCACGGTAAAGGGCGGTGTATGCCGCCTGGCCCTGACCGACCTGGACCGCCAGGCCCGGGATATTTTTGTACGCTGGTGTGAGGACGCCGGTTGCACCGTCAGCGTGGACGCCGTGGGCAATATCTTTGCCCGCCGCCCGGGGCGCAATCCGGATTTGCCACCGGTGATGACCGGCAGCCATATCGACACCCAGCCCACCGGCGGCAAGTTCGACGGCTGCTTTGGCGTACTGGCCGGGGTTGAAGTACTGCGCACCCTCAACGACCTCAATATCGAGACCGACGCGCCGCTGGAAGTGGTGGTGTGGACCAATGAAGAAGGCTCACGCTTTGCGCCTTGCATGATGGGTTCCGGGGTTTTTGCAGACAAGTTTACCCTTGAAGAAACCCTGGCCAAAACCGATGCCCAGGGCGTGACCGTGGGTGAGGCCCTGAATGCAATTGGCTATGCTGGCAGCCGCCAGGTCAACGGCCACCCGGTGGGGGCCTACTTTGAAGCTCACATCGAACAGGGGCCGATTCTGGAGGACGAGCGCAAAACCATCGGCGTCGTACTTGGCGCCCTGGGGCAGAAATGGTTCGACCTCAACCTGCGCGGTGTAGAAGCCCATGCCGGGCCTACGCCCATGCACCTGCGCAAGGATGCATTGGTCGGGGCGGCGGCCGTGGTTGCCGCCGTCAACAAGGCAGCTCTTGGCCATCAACCCCACGCCTGCGGGACCGTGGGTTGCCTGCAAGCCTATCCGGGCTCGCGCAATGTCATCCCCGGTGAAGTACGCATGACCCTGGACTTCCGGCATTTGCTGCCCGAGCGGCTGGACTCGATGATCGAGCAAGTGCGTGGGGTGATTGAAGCCACCTGCGAGGAGCATGGCCTGAGTTTCGAACTGACTCCCACAGCAGACTTTCCGCCGCTGTACTTCAACCCTGATTGCGTCAACGCCGTGCGGGATGCGGCCAATGAGTTGGGCTTGTCGAACATGGATATCGTCAGCGGGGCAGGGCACGACGCCATCTTCCTGGCCGAACTGGGTCCGGCAGGGATGATATTTGTGCCCTGTGAAGGCGGCATCAGCCACAACGAAATCGAAAACGCCGATCCCAAGGATCTGGCAGCGGGATGCGCGGTATTGCTTAAGGCAATGTTGGCGGCGTCGAAAAATGTAGCGCATTGATGCTTATTTAAAGATCCAGCACTTTCTCCTGTCTATGGGAGCGGTAAAAGCCGCTCCTGTTCCCATATTTTCTTGTTCTTTAGGGATGCTCCGATCAACTTGCTGCGCGGCGGCCGCAAGTCGTAATTTGCACGGCACGCAGCGCTATTTGCTCAAAACGACCTGATGCAGTGTTCATCGAGGGCGTTTTTCGCCCGGTTTTCCATGTTAAGCGCGCAACTCGCCCATACCCATCAGTTGTTTTCGAGCCATCCACAGGTTCGACAGGGCGAACAATGTGGTCAACTGAGCCGTGTTTTTCATCAGCCCACGAAAGCGCACTTTCACGTACCCAAATTGGCATTTGATCACCCGAAACGGATGTTCGACCTTGGCCCGTGTCTGGGCTTTGCAGTACTCAATCTTGCGCTTGGCCTTGTAGAGCACGCTGCGTTTATTCAACTTGGAATAGGTGCTGCGGCGCGCCGCGATTTGCCAGATCACTTCACGATTTTCATGCTCTTCACGCTTCTCAACGCCGGTGTATCCGGCGTCTGCATACACTGCATTTTCTTCGCCATGCAAAAGCTCGGCGACCTGTGTGACATCGGCGACGTTGGCGGCGGTGCCGTGGACGTGATGAACCAAGCCGGACTCGACATCAGCGCCAATATGGGCCTTCATTCCGAAGAAATACTGGTTACCTTTTTTGGTCTGATGCATCTCGGGGTCGCGCTTTCCCTCTTCGTTTTTAGTCGAACTGGGAGCATGAATAATGGTGGCATCGACGATAGTGCCCTGACGCAGAGACATGCCTTTGCCCTGCAAATAACCATTGATGACCGCGAGGATTGCAGGTGCAAGCTGATGCTTTTCCAATAAGTGCCGGAAATTCATGATCGTGGTGTCTTCAGGTATCGGGGCGCTCAAGGTCAAACGTGCAAACTGGCGCATGGGCGTGATTTCGTAGAGCGTTTCTTCCATGGTCGGATCGCTCAGGGAAAACCAATTCTGCAACAGATGAATACGCAGCATGGTTTCCAGAGGATAGGGTTTTCTGCCGCCACCGGCCTTGGGGTAGAACGGCTCGATCAGGCCCAGCAGACCCGTCCAGGGCACGACCTGATCCATCTCGGCGAGGAAGCGTTCGCGGCGTGTCTGCTTGCGCTTGCCGGCGTATTCGAAATCGGAAAAGCTCATCTGGCTCATAGGCGGCTCGGATCAGGTGGTCAGGCGTATTTCAGCACATTTGAAAACTTGTTCGGAGATTCCTTAGATGCCCGCGAGATCGAATATTTGTTTCGTGATGTTTCGTTTCGCCTGCTGTGTCGGCATATTTGTATTTTAAGTTTGCGCAATAACAATGGCTTAGTGTTGTCCTAAAGATGATTCTGTAAGATGGTGTAGGATCTTTCTATGTATATTTGTTTGCGGCTATGGTCTCTTGAGGGTAATGTTTATTTGAGAACTTGTTGGGTTATTAATAACTGGGAAGTTATCAGGCTAAAGGTTGTGGGGGGGTTATGAATCTGGACGATATTGGCAATACACCACTCGTTGAGCTAATGCGATTTGCCTGCAATGGAGGTCGCTTGTTTTCGAAGTGTGAATATATGAATCCTTCTGGCAGTCATAAAGATCGAACTTATTTGAATATCATCACTTCGCTAGAGCGTGAGGGTGTCATTCGTAAAGGTATGACGCTGGTTGACTGCTCGACCGGTAACGGTGGGGCGGCGCTAGCATGGATTGGAAAGAAGAAAGGTTATTCCATCAAAATATTCATGCCGGAAGGGATGACATGTGAACGTAAAGAGCAAATAAGAGTGTATGGAGCACATGTGGTCGAAACCCCCAAAGAAAGCTTTTTGGTAGGGGCCGTTGATGCAGCTAAAGAGTATGTGAAAAGTAAAAATTCTAGTGAGGTCTATTTCTTGGATCAGTCGAGCACGCTACTTAATAAGTTGGCCTGGCATACCTGCGGAGAGGAGATTGTCAAAGCGC
This sequence comes from Pseudomonas sp. WS 5051, assembly GCF_012985715.1. Lineage (NCBI taxonomy): Bacteria > Pseudomonadati > Pseudomonadota > Gammaproteobacteria > Pseudomonadales > Pseudomonadaceae > Pseudomonas > Pseudomonas sp. WS 5051. The sequence continues at coordinate 13,757 of NZ_JAAQWV010000020.1, read as the reverse complement.
TTGGTGAGTACAAAGTTGTACCGGATTATTTCGTGTGTTCTTTAGGTACTGGAGGCACGTTCTCGGGTATTGCTGAAGTCTTGAAGCGGCATTATAGAGATATTAAAACAGTCGGTATTGAGGTGGATGCTTCTGCTCCATTGTATGCCGCAAGGCAAGGGCTTGAGTTTGAACATCGGTCGCATAATCTTATGGGGCTGGGAGCAGGTGTGTTGTCGATTAATACAACCCCTAACTTGATCGACGAAGTGGTTGTCGTGGATGGTGATGAAGCCTGGGAACAGATGAGGTTGTTTGTGTCAAAAAATGAATATGGCATAGGGCCGACGTGTGGTGCCAACTTGTTAGTGTGTGAAAAGATAGCGGCTATGCAAAGAGGTTTAAATATCGTCACGCTTTTTTTTGATAGTGCATGGAAGTACAAGAGCTGTTGGGATGGGGTTTATCCAGCGTATACGGAGGTCAAATGATGCTGCTGAAAGAGGTATATGAGAGAGCTAAAGTAGTTAGTGTGGGGGCAACAAGAATTACAGTAAATGAATTTACGGATCAGCTGCCGGCTTTGAGGCCGGAGGTGCTCCTCGAAGCGGCACGTGGTGTCATTGAGGTCATGGATTGGCATGTTGATAAAATAGTGACGGAGGAAGATAAGGGCGCACCGCTGGCGACAGCAGTCTCCATATTGACGGGTATTCCAATGGCTATTGCACGATGGTACACATATAGCCTTGAAGATGTGAATGATGTGTGTGTGGATCTTGAATCAGAATATTATCAAGGGAAGCTTTACCTTAATGGAGTTGTTGCGGGTGATAGAGTGGTCATTGTCGATGATACTCTGAGTACGGGAGGTGCTGTTATATCGTTGGTGGAGGCTGTTCGGCGTAGTGGGGCTGAAGTGGTCGATGTCGTGTGTGCAGTAGAGAAAGTACAAAATAATGGTAGGGAGCAGGTTTTGAATAGTACGGGTGTTGCAGTTAAAACGCTCGTTAGGATTGTATTGTCTGAAGATAGGGTTCGGGTGTTGGACTGATCCAGAAAAGCTCGCTAGGCGTGAGGGGAAGTAAGTAGGAAGGGTTGTCTATGAAGCCTGAAAACTTGGGTGTTATATTAGGGTTGTTCTTTTGTTTTATCAGCGCCGCCTTTGACGTGTATGTCGCGTTTATAACGCAGGTACTTGATACCCTGGTGGTTGTTTTCTATTGCTTTGTTTCGTCTGCTGCATTGTTTATGATGTACAGCCTCCGTGCAGGCAGGCATAGCTTGATGGACAAGATCCAGCAAGACTGGCCATTGGTGGTATGGATCAATCTGTCGGTATTGTTGAATTGGGGCGGTCTTTTTTATGCCCTGCGATTTCTGGAACCAGCGGTAGTAGGGGTAGCCTCAGTAGCCTGCGGCCCAGCAATGACTTTGCTGGTGTCGAGCTTTGTAAAAGGTGCTGGCAAGGCCACTGCACTCGAAACCCTGATTGCCGGACTGGTATTGCTCTCGGTTGCCATAATGCTGTTTCAGTCTTTGGTCGGGGAAAGTGGTATTTCTTCGACTTCCATAGAACAGAGAATTATCGGTATTGTCAGTGTAGTGCTGTGTGCAATGGGCACGGTATTTTATACGATTGTTTCCAAAAAGATGTTTTATTGTCGTTGGAAAACTTATGACATTCTGGCTGTGAGGAGCGTCATGATGGTAGTTGTTTGCAGCCTGTTTATCAGCTTCAGCGACACCTCATTCAGTCTCGCCCCCCAGTGGATCTTGCCGCTGTCAGTTCTGGTTGTCGTCGGCCATCTGTTGCCTGTCTACCTTATTCAAAAAACCATTTTTCATCTCAGTCCAATAGCGGTGTCATTTGTATTGCTGACGTTGCCGGTTTTTACCTTGCTACTTCAATACCTGGATTCGCGGGTGGCGATTTCAATGCCGAGCATCCTGGCCGTCTGTCTTATTGTTGTACTGCTGGCCTGGCTGGATATATCAAACAGGCGAGGTGCGAAATGATAAGAGTTGTAGTGGTTGACGGATTTTCGTCGGGTAAATTCCTGGCAAAGAAATTGTACGAAAATGAATGTGCTTTATTTCATGTTGTGTCCAGTTCTGATCTCGATGGCTATTATTATGCCGGATTTGATTCGTCTATTTACGAGCGATCCATCGTTCATACGGATACGACGTTCACGTTGGCGGAGCTCAGGCATTTTAATCCCGATGTTATTATTGCTGGGGCAGAAAGCGGGGTGTTATTGGCCGATCTGTTGAATGAACAGTTGGGGCTGGATTACGTCAATGAGTTTTCCAGGAGCAGGGCTCGCAGAAACAAATACGAGATGATTCAGTGCGTTACCGAAGCCGGTTTATCCGCCCCTGCCCAGTGCGCAGTGGATACGTGGAGCGACGGTAAAGACTGGGTCGCTGCCCATGGCAGGTTTCCGCTAGTCGTAAAACCCCTGGAAAGCGCAGGGGCGGACGGGGTTTATATTTGCCGCGATCTGGCAGCGTGCAAGGGGGCATTCAAGGCGCTGTTGGGTACGCGCAACAAGTTGAGTCTCGAAAACAGCCAGGTGCTACTTCAGGAGTATTTGGTGGGCACTGAGTATGTCGTCAATATGGTGTCCTTGAATGGGTATCAGTTGGTCACAGAGGTGGTGAAATACACCAAGCGTGTGCTGGAAACAGGCAGCATCGTATATGACATCGATCAACTGCTTGCTTGCACCGACGCTCCGTATGCCGAGTTGGTGGCCTATACCCGTAAGGTGGTGAAGTGCCTGGGTATCCGTAATGGCCCCAGCCATGCCGAGGTTATGTACACCGAGGACGGGCCAAAACTGGTGGAGATTGCAGCACGTACAGACGGGATTCTAAGGCCCGGTGTCTCGGCACTGACCACCGGTCTTGGACAGATTGATGCATGTGCACTGTCCATTACTCGGCCCCTTGAGTTTGAGCAGCTACTGGCCGGCAATCAGGACTATGTACTGTCCAGGCACACTTACAATGTGTGCCTGATCAATCATTCGGAAGGTGTTTTCTGTACCGGGGCATTTGTGCAGCAATTGCGCAGCCTGGCGTCTTTTTTCGAGGTGGTGTTCTACGTCGAAAATGGTCAGCGAATTGCGCCTACCCGGGATGTATTCAGTCAGCCGGGCACTGTTTATCTGGTTCATACCGATCTGGCGCAGATCGAAGCCGATTACGCTCGAATCCGTGAAATGGAAGCAGCCGGGATCTATCTACAAGAGAAGAAATAAGACAGACGCCCCAACCTGTGGGAGCGGGCTTGCCCGCGATGCAAGCACTGCGTTCTGTCAGGCAAATCGCGGTGTTGCCATCGCGGGCAAGCCTGCTCCCACTGATGCGCAGGGCGTCAGCCCTGCCAACCACCCCCCAACGCCGTCAATAACCCTACGCTGGCCTGTAACTGTCGGGTGTGCAATGCCTGCACCTGGCGCTGGGCCTGCAGGGCGGCAGTCTGTGCGGTGACTACGTCCAGGTAACTCACCGCGCCGGCTTCATAGCTGTGAGTGGCGATTGCCCGGGTGTGTTCGGCGGCGTTGGCTGCAGCCTGTTCATCGAGGCTTTCCTGTTGCAGGTCTCGCAGCTGGGCGAGGTTGTCTTCAACTTCACGCACCGCGTGCAGCACCTGGCTACGGTAATGAGCTGATGCTTCTGCAAATTCGGCCCTGGCCTGGCGTTCCTGGCCATCGAGCCTGCCGCCGTCAAAAATCGGCAGGTTGACCAACGGCCCCAACGCCCAGAACCTGTTACCGGCAGACAGCAAATTGCCGCTACCCTGGGTTTGCCCGCCAAGCAGGCCGGTCAGGCTGAAGTCCGGGTACCAGGCGGCCTTGGCTACGCCGATCCCGGCATTGGCGGCGAAAACCCGGCGCTCGGCCGCGGCGATGTCGGGGCGCCGTTGCAGCAGGGTACTGGGCAGGGTGCGCGGTTGATCAGGCAGGTTTAGCGTTTGCGAGTTGGCCACCAGCTGAAAGTTGCTGGCAGGTTCGCCCACCAGTTCACCGATGGCGTGTTCGGTCAGGTTGCGTTGGGCGCGGACGTCATCCAGCTGCGCCTCGGCTTCGGCCAGTTGGCTTTGGGCACGGGTCAGGTCGAGTTCCGAGGCGATCTGCCCCTGATAGCGCGAGCGGGTCAGTTGCAGGGCCTGAGCGTAATCATCCAGCGAGCGGGTGAGGATTTGCTGCTGCGCATCCAGCCCGTCAAGTTGCACATACAGGCTGGCCAATTGGCGTTGCAGGCTCAAACGCGCGACGGCCAGGTCATCCGCCGAGGCCTGGGCTTGAGCATCGCCCGCCGCCACCTGATTGCGGATTTTGCCCCACAGGTCGAGGTCGAAATTCAACGCAAACCCCGCCGTATTGCTGTTGTAGACCGATGGCTGAGTACTGCCGCGCAATGGACGGTTGTCCGATTGACGCTGGCGCAACGGCTGGCCACTGGCGGTAATTTGTGGGAACAGCCCAGCGTGCAACTGGCTGGCATACGCCTGCGCCGCATCGAAGTGGGCCAGTGCCGCGGCCAGATCCGGATTGGCCTTGAGCAACTGCTGTTGCAGGCTGTTCAGGCGTTCATCCTGGTATACCCGCCACCACTGTGGTGAGAGCTGGTCGGCAGGTTGCGCGCTGTGCCACGGGCCGTCGCTGGTTTGCTCACGGTAGTGCTCGGGCAACTTGAGGTCGGGTGCCTTGTAGCCTGGTGCCAGTGAGCAACCCTGCAACGCCAGGGTCAGTAACAGGGCGCTGCGTTTAAGCCTTGGCTGCATGGGGGGCTCCTGCGTCGGCCAGCTTGACCGAGTCGCCTTCGCGCAAGGCGTCGGGCGGATTGTCGATGACGGTGTCGGTGGCCGTAAGGCCTTGATCGATCACCAGTCGTTCGCCCAGATCAAGGCCGATATGGATCGTTTGCAAATGCACATGCCGGGCCTTGTCGAGCACTGCCACCTGTGTGCCCTGGGCACGGAAAATCAGGGCGCTGGCCGGGATACTGACGCCATGGGTATCGGCCGGGATCGACAGCAGCGCCTCGGCATAGTCGCCGGGCATCAGCGCGTCACCAGGGTTGAGGGCGACGAACTGGGCCATCAGGGTGCCGGAGCGCTGGTCAATTGCTGTCGAGTTGCCGATCAGTTTTGCATTGAACATTTGCCCCGGATGTTCCGGCACACTGAGTTGTACCTGCATGCCGGGGCGGATCACGCTGGCGTAGTTCTGTGGCACTGGCACATACAGGCGCAGCTGGTGCGTGTCGGCAAGATCGAACAGCTCGGTATCGCTGTCGGTGTCGGCCTTGATCAACTGGCCGATATCGGTATTGCGCGCGGTGATGGTGCCTGCAAAAGGTGCGCGAATGGTCTTGTAGGCTTCCAGCGTCGACAGTCGTGCGTAATCCGCCTCAGCGGCTTGGGCATTGGCCTTGGCGGCGGCAGCATTGGATAGCTTTTCGTCAGCCTCCTGGCGCGACACCGAATGGCTTGCCAGCAGATTTTGCCAGCGTGTGGCCGTAGTGGCCGCGAGCCGGGCGTTGGCTTGCTCCTGGAGCATATGGGCGCGGGTCTGCGCCAGTTGCTGATCCAGATCCGGACTGTCGATAACCGCCAGGACCTGCCCGGCCTTGACCTTGCTGCCAATGTCGGTTTGCCAGCTTTGCAGGTAGCCGTTGACCCGGGCATGGATCGGCGCCTTGCTCCAGGCCTCCAGATGCGCGGGCAGGCGCAGGGTATCGCCATGGGCGTTCTGCAGGGGCTGGAATACGTTGACAATCGGCAGTGCGGCCGCTTCGGTCCATTGGCTCACCGCGTGCTCATGGCGACTGCGGGCGGCCAGTCCATTGGCGACCAGCAAGGCGGCCAGGGTCAGGCCACCGATGCCCAGGTATATCAAGCGCTTGCGCGAGGGTTTTTGATCAGACGACATGGGAAGTTTCTCCAGCAGCAGCTCGATTTTTTTCACGGCCGTGCACCAGGCTAAAGACCACGGGCACGAACAGCAGGGTGGCAACGGTGGCTAGCATCAGACCGCCAATAACGGCGCGTCCCAGGGGGGCGTTCTGTTCTTCTGACAAGGCCAGCGGGAGCATGCCGATCATCATCGCCAGTGCGGTCATGCACACGGGTCTGAAACGTGTATAGCCCGCTTCCATTGCTGCCTTGAGAGCGTCGCCATGTTCGGCCAGGCGTTCGCGGCAGAAGCTCACCACCAGGATCGAGTTGGCGGTAGCCACCCCCATGCACAAAATAGCTCCGGTCAAGGCGGGCACCGACAGCGAGGTACCACTGAGAAAAAGCATCCACACAATCCCGGCCAGGGCCGCGGGCAGGGCAGTGATGATCACAAAAGGATCGAGCCACGACTGGAAGTTGACCACGATCAGCAAGTAGATCAGCACCACCGCGCCGAGCAGGCCGAAGCTCAGGCCGCTGAAGGCTTCATGCAGGGCATCGATCTGGCCGTGAAGGCTGATGATTGCGCCTTTGGGCCGCAGGTTGGCTGCGCCATCAATCACTTTTTGCACATCGGCCGCCACCGAGCCCAGATCGCGACCCTGAATATTGGCGTAGAGGTCCAGCGTCGGCTGAATGTTGTAGTGAGTGACCACGGCCGGGCTTTGCACACGGCTGATAGTCGCCAGCCCGCCCAGGATTTGTGACTGGCCGTTACTGCCGGTCACGGGCAGGGCTTCGAGGGCCGGCAGGCTGTCCAGACGATACTGCGGCGTTGCGGCTACCACACCATAAGACACACCGTTCTGCGGGTTGAGCCAGAAGGTCGGTGCCACCTGGGAGCTGCCCGCCAGGGAGGCCACCATGCTGTTGGTCACATCCCGTTCGGTAATCCCCAGGCCATTGGCGCGCAGGCGGTCCACCTTGACCTGCAGCGACGGGTAACCCACCGACTGCTGAATACGCAGGTCGGCAATTCCCGGTACATGTTGCAGGCGACGTTGCAGCTCCAGGGCATAGGCGCGGTTGGCCTCGTCATCACGCCCGGAAATTTTCACGTCCAGCGGAGCCGGTGCTCCGAAATTGAGGATCTGGGTGCTGATATCTGCAGGCATAAAGGCGAACTGGCTGCCGGGGAAACTCTCCGGCAAGGCTTCTCGCAAGCGTTTTACATAGTCGGCCGTCGGGCTGTGGCCTTCTTTAAGGGTGACCTGAATATCGCCGTCCTGCGGGCCGATAGTGCCACTGCTGCTGTAGGCCATATCGATGCCGCTAAGCGGAATGCCGATATTGTCGATCACTGTGTCCAGTTGCTCGGCCGGGATGATTTCTCGAATCCGTGACTCGATGCGATCGAAGTCCGCAGCGCTTTCTTCGATGCGCGTGCCCAGCGGCAAGCGCACATGCAAGGCCAGGGCACCGGCATCGGTGGCCGGGAAAAAGTCCTGGCCCAGGCTTGGCAGCAAGGCAAAGGAGGCCAGTACACAGGCCATAAAACCCAGCAGAAAGCGTTTGCGATTGGCCAGGGCCAGTTCCAGTACGGCGTAGTAAGCGTCCCGTACTGCCGAAAAACGGCGCTCGAATCCCGCCTGAAAGCTCAGCAGTGCACGCACTGGTGCCGAGTGCTGGCGGGTGTGCTGATCGCCCTCGTGATGGTTGATGTAGCCGTCTTCCGGGTGATGCCCTGAACCTTGTTCCGGCACATGTGGCTTAAGCAGAAACATCGCTAGGGTCGGCACCAGAGTGCGCGACAGAATAAAGGAACTGCCCATGGCGAAAATCACCGACAGCGCCATCGGCCGGAACAGATAGCCAGCAATGCCCTGCAACATGAACATCGGCACAAACACGATGCAAATACACAGCAGCGACACGAACGCCGGGCCGACAATCTGCTTGGCGCCGTCCAGGATCGCATCGCGCACCGACTTGCCTTGCTCGAGGTGCCAGTTAATGTTCTCGATGGTTACTGTGGCATCGTCCACCAGAATCCCCACCGCCAGCGCCAGCCCGCCAAGGGTCATGACGTTGAGCGTTTGCCCGCTCAGGGCCAGCAGGGCGATGGCCGACAGCACGGCCAGGGGGATCGACACGGCAATGATCAGGGTTGAACGCCAGCTGCCGAGGAACAGCAGAATCATCGCGCTGGTCAGCAGGGCGGCAATGATGCCTTCCTGAGCCACGCTGCTCACCGATTGCTTGACGAACACCGAAGCGTCGCCCAGCAACGAAGTTTTCAGCGACGGTGGCAGGGTTTCGTTGATACGCGGCAGCATTGCGCGAATGCCGTCGACGATCGACAGGGTGGAGATATTGCCGTTTTTCAGCGCCGGCATCAGCACCGCACGATGGCCGTCGACGCGCACGATATTGGTTTGCGGCGGCGAGCCGTCACGCACATGGGCCACCTGGCCAATGGTGATCAGCGCGCCATTGACGGTCTTGATCGGCAGGTCATTGAGTTCGTCGATGGCCTTGGGGCTGTTGTTGAGCAACACCGTGTATTCATAGGTGCCAAGCTTGGCGGTGCCCACCGGGATGATCTGGTTTTGCGCTGCCAGGGCATTGCCCACATCCTGTGCGGACAGGCCTTTGGCAGCCAGTGCCTGGGGGTCAAGGTCGAGGGTGATCTGACGCTGCTTGCCACCCATCGGCGTCGGCATGGCCAGGCCCGGCAGGGCGCTCAGGGGCAGGCGGATATTGTTCTGCACCAGGTCGCGGATTTTGGCTTCCGAAAGTGTCGGGCTGGAGAACGCCAGTTGCAGGATCGGCACCGTGGACGCGCTGTAATTAAGGATTAGTGGCGGGGTAATCCCCGGCGGCATCTGCTTGAGCACGGTCTGTGACACGGCGGTCACTTGCGCGTTGGCGGTGCGAATATCGACGCCGGGCTGGAAGAAAATTTTCACGATGCCCATGCCGGGCAATGACTGCGACTCGATATGTTCGATGTCGTTGACCGTGGTACTCAGCGAGCGTTCGTAGGTGTAGATCACCCGGCCGGCCATGTCGGCAGGTGCCAGGCCGGTGTATTGCCAGACCACGGCGACTACCGGAATGCCAATATCAGGAAATACATCAGTAGGGGTCCGCACAGCGGCAAGTGGCCCGATGATGCAGATGAAAATCGCCAGCACGATAAACGTGTACGGCTTGTGCAGTGCGGTCTTTACCAGCCCGAGCATGCCAGAACCTCCGAGGAGTGGAATTGCAAACCTCGGCAGTCTCACCGCTCAAACCTAACGTTCAGCTTTCAGCAACGTGAAGGATCCTTTAGGAAAGGGCTGAAATTCCCTTCATTTTCATTCATTTGGCGCAAGGCGCAAGGCGCCGCAAGCTTGCGGCCTACTCTATTGTTTCGAGGCTCGACTGCGATGAACCTTAAACCGCTTCTGCTGATTCCGTCCCTGAGCCTGGTGCTGTTGCTGTCGGCTTGTGCAGGGCCCATGCCCAAGCAGGACCCGGGCGAAGCCTGGATCGGACTGAAAGAAGAGGGCAACAGTGACCTGATGGCCGAACGTGTAGACGGCAAAAGCATCAACGATGGCCGCTATTTTGAAGTCACGCCTGGTGCCCACCGGCTGGACGTGACCCTGTATGAAGGTGCCACGGGTGATGAAAACCAGGTGGATTGCCAGGGCAAGGTCAACTACAGCGGGTTTAAAGCGGGTGAGCATTACGAATTGATCGAATCGAGCCTGGGGCCTGAAGTGAGTGCACGCCTGGTGGATGGCCACGGCAAGGAAGTGGCCCACACGGCGGACTTCACCTGTATGCCGGGGTGAGATTGCGATCCCTGTAGATACGCTGTTGCCGGTCAACCCTCCCTGTGGGAGCGAGCCTGCTCGCTCCCACAGTTGAAATGTCCTTCAGACTTTGTAGCCACTACCGAAGGAACGAGGGCATCAAGTGAACGATTTGACGATTTTGCCCAGGGTCTCCATGGCCTTTTCGCAGGCAGCGTCCCATGGGCTGCCGTAGTTCAGGCGGATGCAGTTTCTAAAACGTTGGGTAGCCGAGAAGATCGGCCCCGGCGCAATGCTGATACCTTGGGCCAACGCCATCTGAAACAGCTTGAGCGAGTCCATTTGCTCGGGCAGCTCCAGCCACAGAAAGTACCCTCCCGATGGCTGGCTGACCCGGGTTTGTGCCGGGAAATAACGCCCTATCGCTGCCAGCATCGCGCTTTGCTGCTCCTCTAGGGCATAGCGTAATTTACGCAGGTGGCGGTCATAGCCGCCATGTTGCAAATAGTCGGCAATCGCCGCCTGGGCTGGCATGGAGGCGCACAGCGAGGTCATCAGTTTAAGCCGCTCGATTTTCTGCGCGTAACGCCCCGCAGCCACCCAGCCAATGCGATAGCCCGGGGCCAGGCTTTTGGCAAACGAGCCGCAATGCATCACCAGCCCTTCGGTATCAAACGCCTTGGCCGGCTTGGGCGGGTGCTGACCGTAATACAGCTCGGCATACACATCGTCTTCGATCAACGGCACCTGATGGTCACTCAGCAACTTCACCAGTGCCTGTTTCTTGGCCTCTGGCATGGTCGCGCCAATCGGGTTCTGAAAGCTGGTCATGCACCACACGGCCTTGATCGGGTGGCGCTCAAGGGTTTGTGCCAGCACGCCGAGGTCGATGCCATCTCGCGGGTGCACCGGGATTTCCACGGCCTTGAGCTTGAGCCGTTCCAGCACTTGCAGGCAGGCGTAGAACGCCGGGGCTTCGATGGCCACCAGATCACCGGGTTCGGTGACGGCCTGCAGGCACAGGTTGAGGGCCTCCAGCGCGCCATTGGTGATCAGCAGTTCCTCCATCGGCAGCATCAGCCCGCCGACCATATAGCGCAGGGCGATTTGCCGGCGTAATTGCGGGTTGCCGGGGGACATGTCGGTCACCACCATGCGCGGGTCCATTTCGCGGCTGGCGGTGGCCATCGAGCGGGCCAGGCGTTGCAAAGGGAACAGCATCGGGCTGGGGAAGGCCGAGCCAAAGGGTACGGTGTGCGGATCCTTGATCGAGTCCAGCACCGAAAACACCAGGGCGCTGACATCCACCTGGGTGGACTCGGTGACGTGGCTGCTGAACACTGGCTCGCAAAACGGACTGGGTGCATGGGTGTTGACGAAATAGCCTGAGCGCGGCTTGGCCCGGATCAGACCGCGACGCTCCAGCAAATAATAGGCTTGAAAAACCGTCGAGGGGCTGACGCCGTAGGTCTGGCTGGCATAGCGCACCGAAGGCACGCGCTGGCCGGGGCCGAGCACCCCGGAGCGAATCAGTTCGGCAATATCGTCGGCAAATTTTTCGTAGCGTTTCATGGAATAAGGCTCGGTCCGGCGTTGGGTTACTGGCGGGGCAATGGTGTGGGAGCGGGCTTGCTCGCGATGGCCTGACTGCGATTTGCCTGACACACCGCAGCAATCCTGTCGCGAGCAAGCCCGCTCCCACACAAAGTATTTGCAGCTTAACGGTTCAGCGGGGCAACAAAACGGCTTTTGGCCACACTGCGCACGCTCGGTTCGTCGGTGTCGGTGACCACAAACTCGATGGTCTGCGAGCTGCTTTTCGGGCGCTCGGCCAGCAGGGCAACAGACACCGGTACATCGACAATCTCGCCGGGGGCCAGGGTCAGTTCGGTTTTACCCTGCAACTGGAACGCCTCGCCGTCCTGCAACGAAACCCGGTAGTGCTGAGGCTCCTGGGTCTTGTTGATGATTTTCAGGCTGTAAATGTTCTCGATCTGGCCCTGGCTGTTTTCACGGAACAGACCGCGATCCTTGATCACATCCAGGGACACCATGGTGCGCATATTCAGCGCCATCACCAGCGCGCCGATCATCACCAGCAGCACCACGGCATAGCCGATCAGCCGCGGGCGCAGCAGATGGGTCTTGCCGCCTTGCAATTCGTGCTCGGAGGTATAACGCACCAGGCCCGGAGCGTAACCCATTTTCTCCATCACCGAGTCGCAGGCATCGATACAGGCCGCGCAGCCGATGCACTCCATCTGCAAGCCATCGCGAATATCTATCCCGGTGGGGCATACCTGCACACACATATAGCAATCGATGCAATCACCCAACCCGGCCTGCTTGGGTTCGACCCCGCGTTTGCGCGGGCCGCGGTTTTCGCCGCGGGCCACATCATAGGAAATGGCCAGGGTGTCCTTGTCGAACATCACGCTCTGGAACCGTGCATACGGGCACATATGCATGCACACTGCCTCGCGCAGCCAGCCGGCGCTGATATAAGTGGCGCCGGTGAAAAACAGCATCCAGAACAGGCTGATACCGGCGATCTCCAGGGTCAGCAGCTCTGTGGCCAGTGGCCGTACCGGGGTGAAATAACCGACAAAGGTCAGTGCCGTCATCACGCTGATGGCCAGCCACAACGAGTGCTTGGCCGTTCGGCGCAGGATCTTGTTCAGGCGCCAGGGCGCTGCTTGCAGCTTTATGCGCTGGTTTCTGTCACCTTCGGTGATCTTTTCGCACCACATAAACAGCCAGGTCCAGGTGCTCTGCGGGCAGGTGTAGCCACACCATACGCGCCCGGCAAATACCGTGATTGCAAACAGGCCAAAGGCTGCAATGATCAGCAGTGCCGAAAGCAGGATGAAATCCTGCGGCCAGAAGGTCGCGCCGAATATATGAAACTTACTTTCAGACAAGTCCCACAGCACTGCCTGACGGCCGTCCCAGTTGAGCCATACGGTGCCAAAGAACAGTAAAAACAACAGGCCTGCTCCCACGATTCGCAGGGTGCGAAACAGGCCGGTGAAACTGCGGGTATGAATCAGGTTGTCGCTGGACTTGTTATTGGTTTTTGCGGCTCTTGGTCGGGGAGCCTCAAATGATTCAAGTATCTGGACGGGAATTTGTTCGCTCATGGTCTTTCGCTCATCAGCCTCCATCAGGCCCGAGCACTATGCCCAGCGAACTGTTTGCATAACAGACTCAGTTATTTGAATTAAAAGCGGATCAGATGGCGCTTTCAGGCGGCCTGCGACAATCGGCTGCACCCGAGGTTCTGCCCCGGTTTTGCTGGCTTTGCACGCCTGTAACGCAGTTGGGTGGTACAGGGGGTGATCGGGGTCAAGAAAATCTGCGAATCACGGTCTGATGGGTTGTGATGACTTGTGCATGTCAGCCCCACATGCGGCCTTGATAAAGACTTGATCGAGGGTGCTGGCCTGATAGTGATATTTGAACGCTTCACCGTCTTCAAAGTGTAGGAATTTCTGTTGGCTGATCATGTAAAAGCCTTGGCAGTTTTCGCTGATTTCATCGACATTGTGCGAGGACACAAGGATTGCCGCCCCGTCCTGTGCCGCACCGCGCAGGCATTGCCAGATATGAAAGCGAAATTCCGGATCTACCCCTGCAGTGGGTTCATCCAAAATGTAGAAATCAGCTGCGACCGACAGCAGTGAAACGGTGAAGAACCAGCGTTTTTCACCGTAACTGCACAGAGAGGATTTTTTGCTCCAGATCTCGTTGTAGCGGTCAAGGATTCGAGGGCTCCAACGGGCCAGCTTCTCTTGTATATGGCATTTGTTGATGGGGGCGGGCGAGCAGAGTAAGGCCGTCATTTTGAAAATGTCATACATGCGCAACGCGGGAGGTGTCATTAGTGTCTGAGATAAATAAAGTTGTTGAGTAAAAGGGTTTATGATCTGGCCATTTGAATCGCCCCGGGTTTCCTAGACACTCTCCAGGCTCGCTGCGTAACGCTTTTCAAACTCTACCGGTGACAGCTGATTGTTGAAACTGTGGCGTCGTTTTGGGTTGTAAAACATCTCGATGTA